>NZ_JBFTLC010000005.1:0-258579 GCF_056396245.1 Arthrobacter sp. 05T423 | reverse complement strand
AAAACGACCACGACTTCCTCACCCGCATCGCCCACCGCTGGATCGACGCCCTCGACCAGGACGGCACCGAACCGTCCGAAGAAAACCTCCGCCACCGCCAAGGCATCTTCCTCCACCGCAAACGCGGCGGCCTGCACCACTTCGAAGTCCACGCCACCACCGACCAATACGAAGTCCTCACCACCGTCATGAACACCGCCACCAACCCCCGCACCACCACACCCAACACCACCGGCTGCCGGAGTGACGCCAGCGCAGAAGGCCCCGACCACGAGGACACCGACCACGAGGACACCGGCCACGAGGTCAGCGGCAACGAGGGCACCGGCCACGAGAGCGGCGACAACAGCGGCGACAGCGCCGCAGTCGACCCCGACACGGCCTTCAACGCCCCCAACCCGGAACCGGACCTGGACCGCCGCACCCTCGCCCAACAACGCCTCGACGGCCTCGTCGGCGCGAGCAAGGCAGCCCTCGCCACCGGCACCCTGCCCACCACCGGAGGACTCCGCCCCCAGGTCATGGTCACCGTCTCCTACCGGGACCTGCTCAACAGCATCGAAACCACCGCCGCCCACGGCCCCCGCTACGCTCCGAACGCAAACCGCCCCGACACCCGGCCCACAGACCGCACCCAGCCAACAAACACCCCCTGGCAGGCCACCATCAACCCGCCAACCGGCCCGGACACCTGGCAGACCGGCCCGGACACGTCACAGCCCACCGAACCCGAACCCGAACCCGAGCCCCGCACGGGCACCGGCACTGACTTCCCCGCCGCCAGTACCCCTGACGCTGCCCCGCCCGGCATCCACCGGCCCGGCACAGGACTCTTCGGCACACCCACCGGCAGCGGAACCTTCACCTACACCGGCCCCGTCACCGCCTCCACCATCCGCAAAATCGCCTGCGACGCCGACATCACCCCCGTCCTCCTCGGCGCCGAAGGACGCATCCTCGACATCGGCCGCACATCACGGGTCTTCCCACCCCACATCCGCAAAGCCCTCACCGCCCGAGACCAAGGCTGCGCCTTCCCCAACTGCACCATCCCCGCACCCTGGTGCGAAGCCCACCACATCACCTACTGGTCACGTGGCGGACCCACCAGCACCGACAACGGCGTGCTCCTCTGCACCCACCACCACCATCTGATCCACAAAGAACAATGGAAGATCCACGTCAAAAACGGAATCCCCTGGTTCATCCCGCCACCCCACATCGACCCCCGCCAACAACCCCGACAAAACCACCACCACAAAACATGAACCGGCGCACACTGCCGGCAAAGGGGAGGGCCACGCCCTTGTCCACCTGCAAAATTGATTTGTATGCCAGGGTCCGAGGGCCGGATCCTCAAAGGGAAAGTACCGCGAGTTGGTGGATACCGGCATGCCGTGATCTGTCGGTACTGGGCGGGTCACTGACATCGCGCCCCAAAAACCGGAAGCGCCCGGCCCCTCAAAGTCGGGACCAGGCGCTTCCGGTGAAACGATGTTTGCAGCGCTACGCGTCCTGCCAGCCACTGCCTTCCGTGAACGTGGCGACGAGGGTGCCTACGCCAGTTTGCAGCGAATTCGAGGGGTCCTCGTAGAGGGACGCCTCCGTCGCGCGGCTGTGGGTGATGAGCTGCTCGGCTTCGAGTTTCGCTTCGGGAACGGTTGCTCCGATGATCCCAGTACGGGCGGGAAGCTCTGGACTGTGCACTACTTCGGCATTGGTCTCCGAGAGCGGGATAGTGGTCCCGGGCCGAATCTCGTCGTGCGGAAACTCGAATTCGGCGTCGTCGGGGGCAGCGGGAATCGTGTACTCCAGGAAGTAGTTCATTCCCCCAGCCTTGCAGATAACCGCCACACCAGAAACCCCGCACCGCCGCCCACGGGCACGAATATTCGCTGCCCCCTCAACGGGAACGCTAGCGAAAGACGCTCCGCTCCTACCGCCCCGCCGCGTATCCCTGCGCACCCCGGGGGTTGGCGGCGGCCTGCAGCACACCGGTTCCGGGATCGCGTACGACGGCGGACAGCCGTCCCAGCGTCCAGTCCCCTGCTCTGGTGATCCGGTGCCCCCGCCGTTCGAGCCCGGCGATAACCTCATCGCCCAGCCGATCCTCGACGACGGCGCCACCCGGTTCCCATGTGCGCGGCCAGAAGGACCCGGGCATCGACGTCGTGTGGAACGCAGGCGCATCGATGGCCTGTTGCGGCGAGTACCCGCCCACGATGGTCCGCAGCAGGTACAGCAACTGCCATTGGTCCTGCTGGTCTCCCCCTGGCGAGCCGAGCGCGGAAACAGCAACGCCATCACGCAGCACGAGCGTCGGCGTCAGCGTGGTCCGTGGCCGCTTGCCCGGGGTCAGGGTGGACGGCGTTCCGGGCTCGAGCCACGTCATCTGCAACCGTGTACCCAGGCAAAAGCCGAGCTCGGGAATTGCCGGTGACGACTGCAGCCACCCGCCGGACGGCGTGGCCGAAACCATGTTGCCCCAGCGGTCCACGACGTCAATGTGGCATGTGTCGCCGCGGGTTTCCCCGGTCGTCGCCACGGCAGCTTCACCAATCGTAGTTTCACCCACAGCAGGTTCACCGATGGTCGGTTCGCCGACGCCCGCAGCGGCCGCCGCGGAACCTGAGGTGCCCTGAGCTGCACGATCCCCGGAGACCGTCGACCCGCCGCCGTCATTCGACAACGCAGGCGGGACGTAGTCGGTGCGAAGCACGGGAACGAACGGATCGCGCCCGGGAACGGAGCCCGGACGGAACTCGTGCGACGCGTCTTCCGTGATCAGCTCCCGGCGCGACGCCGCGTACTCTGCCGACAGCAGGTAATCGAGCGGGACGTCCGCGTCACCGTAGTACGCCTCACGGTCCGCCAGTGCGAGCTTCTGGGCCTCCAAGATGGTGTGCGCCCCGAGCTCGGTGGACGGGTCGAGGCGGTCGTCATCAAAGCCGGCCAAGATGGCGAGCGTCTGCAGCAGGGCCGGCCCCTGGCCCCACGGGCCGGTCTTGGCGACGGTGTGCCCCCGGAACTCGAACGTGGCCGGTTGCTCATACGACGCGCGGAAACCCGCCATGTCGGCCATCGTCATGACGCCGCGGTGGTCGGTCCCGGACGAGTGGCGGTGCGGAGTGCGAACACTTTCGGCTATAGCGCGGGCCACGAAACCTTCGCTCCATTCCCTGCGGGCGGCGTCGATACGTTCCTCGCGCGTGTGCGCGGGCTGTGCGGCGAATGCTTCGCCGAGGCCGGCACCGGCCTGGACCAGTTTCTGGAGGGTGCGGGCAAGTGCCGGATTCCGGACCAGCTCGCCCTGCTCCGGAACGCGTCCCTCCGGCATCCACAGTTTGGCAGACGTTGGCCAGTGCTCCCGGAACAGCACCGACACTGCCGAGATCGTGCTGCAGACGCGGGCCAACACCGGATGGCCGTCACGCGCATACCGGATGGCGAAATCCAAGACCTCCGCCAACTCCCACGTTCCGTGATCCCTCAGCAGCAACAGCCACGCGTCGACGGCGCCAGGAACCGCCGCGGCCAGCGCACCTGAGCCAGGGACCAGTTCCAGTCCCTCCGCGCGGAAGTGTTGAACGGTGGCTCCCGCCGGCGCCGGGCCCTGGCCCATCAGGACCACCGGTGCTCCGGGTGCCTCCGCCGTGCTGAAGACCCCTGTCATATCACCGCCGGGCCCGTTGAGGTGCGGCTCCACCACATGCAGCACGAAGGCGGCGGCAGTGGCCGCATCGAACGCGTTGCCGCCCCGCTCCAGCACGGACTGCGCGGTGCCGGTAGCGAGCCAATGGGTAGTTGCGGACATGCCGAACGTGCCCTGCAGCGTAGGACGGGTGGTGAAAGTGTCCGGCCTCGTAAAACTCATAGGGGCTACTGTAGCCACCGGTTTCCGCTGCTCCGGGATACGGCGCCCGCGACACGCTCCCCGCGCGGGAGCCTATTTGCCCAGGCCGGCCCGCCGGAGAGCTTCGGCCATGGATGTATCCGCTGGAGCCGGCCGCCGGCCGGACTGCTTCGGCTGTCGCCTTCCGCCGCCGGTATCTGCCGCAGAGCGGTCAGGGACGTTGGCTTGGCGTTCCCCGGGTTTTGCACCACCCTCGCCAGGAGCGGCTGTCCGGTTCCGGCCGCCGTCCCGGCCGCCGTCGCGATTGCCGTCCCGGTTGCCGCCTGCTGAGCGGCCGCCTTCCCGGTCCCGGTTGCGGCCGCCGTCGGGGCCGCCGCCTGCTGAGCGTTCGGCGGCGCCGCCGCCTTCCCGGTCTCCGCGTTCCCCGCCCGGACGTCCCTCAGTTTGCCGTCCCCCAGTTTGCCGCCCACCGGCCGGCCGGTCGCCGGAGGAGGCCGGTTCGTCATCGAGCCTCAACGTGAGCGAGATGCGCTTTCGCTCCGGATCGGCCTCAAGCACCTTCACCCTGACTACCTGCCCGGACTTCACCACCTCGCGCGGATCGGCCACGAAGCGGTTCGCGAGTGCGGACACGTGAACCAGCCCGTCCTGGTGAACCCCCACGTCCACGAACGCGCCGAAGGCAGCCACGTTCGTGACCGTTCCTTCGAGGACCATGCCCGGCAACAGGTCCGAGATCTTCTCGATGCCCTCGGAGAAGGCCGCCGCCTTGAATGCCGGGCGCGGGTCGCGTCCCGGCTTCTCGAGCTCGGCGATGATGTCGCGCACCGTGGGGAGCCCGAAAGAGCCGTCCACAAAATCTGCAGGGTTCAGCCGCCCCGCATCAGCAAGCGGAGCAAGTCCGGCAGCGCCGGCACCGAGACCAGCGCCGGAACCAAGGCCAGCACCGGAGCCGCGAGAGACACCGGCCGCAGTCAGGATCTTCCGGGCCACCGAGTACGCCTCGGGGTGCACGCTGGAGGCGTCCAGCGGTTCCGCTCCCCCGGTGATGCGCAGGAACCCGGCACACTGCTCAAAGGCCTTCGCGCCCAGCCGCGGCACTTTCTTCAGCTCGCTGCGCTTGGCAAACGGCCCGTTTTCGTTGCGGTACGCCACGATGTTCTCGCTCAGCAGCGGCCCGACGCCGGCCACCCGGCTCAGGAGCGCCGGCGACGCCGTGTTCACATCCACGCCGACGGCGTTCACGCAGTCCTCCACCACGGCGTCGAGGCTGCGGTCCAGCTTCGAGGCCGTCACATCGTGCTGGTACTGCCCCACGCCAATCGACTTCGGATCAATCTTCACCAGCTCCGCCAGAGGATCCTGCAGCCGGCGGGCGATGGACACCGCACCCCGCAGGGACACGTCCATCCCTGGGAGTTCAGCGGCGGCAAGGGCAGACGCCGAGTACACGGACGCGCCCGCCTCGGACACCACCAGCTTCTGCGGCGCCCCGGCCCCCGTCCCCGGACCAGTGCCGGAGCCGGCAGCTGCCGAGAGCTGCTTGATCAGTTCGGCCGCGAGCTTGTCCGTTTCGCGGGACGCCGTTCCGTTGCCGATGGCCACGAGTTCGACGGCGTGCTGCCGCGCCAGCCGGGTCAGCGTCGCCAGGGCTTCGTCCCATTTGCGCGCCGGCGCGTGCGGGTAGACGGTGTCTGTGGCCACCACCTTGCCGGTTCCATCGACCACGGCCACCTTCACGCCGGTCCGCAGCCCTGGGTCCAGCCCAAGGGTGGAGCGGTTTCCGGCGGGCGCCGCCAGCAGCACATCTCGCAGGTTGGCGGCGAAAACGCGCACGGCCTCGTCCTCCGCGGCGGCGAACATCCGTCCCCGCAGGTCAGCCGTCAGCCGTGCAAGGACCCGGGAGCGCCATGCCACCTGCGCGGTCTGGATCAGCCACGAGTCGGCGGGCCGGCCACGGTCGGCAACGCCGAGGAACCTGGCCACGGCGGATTCGTAACGGGCGCGCGCGGCCGCCAGCGCGTCGTCGTCGGCCGGCTCCGCCTCCGCGAGGTCCAGCTCGAGCACACCGTCCTTCTCACCGCGCAGCAGCGCCAGCACCCGGTGCGACGGCATTCCCGACGGCGCCTGCGAAAACTCGAAGTAATCCGCGAACTTCTGCCCCTCGGATTCCTTGCCCTTCTTCACCCGGGACACCATCCGGCCCTGCGTCCACAGCCGCTCGCGCAGGTTCTCGGCAAGGTCGGCGTCCTGGGCCACGCGCTCCACGAGGATGGCGCGGGCACCGGCGAGCGCCGCAGCGGCGTCGTCGACGGCGTGGTCCGCGTTCAGGTACTTGGCGGCCTCGCGCTCGGGATCCAGTTCCGGGCGCTTGAGCAGGGCATCCGCGAGCGGTTCGAGCCCGGCCTCCCGGGCGATCTGCGCCTTGGTGCGCCGCTTGGACTTGTAGGGCAGGTAGATGTCCTCGAGCCGCGACTTCGTGTCGGCGGCCGCGACGGCGGCCTGCAGTTCCGCGGTCAGCTTCCCCTGCGCGGCGATCGCCTCCAGGACAGCACGACGGCGGTCCTCCAGTTCGCGGAGGTAGCGCAGGCGCTCGTCGAGCTCACGGAGTTGGCCGTCGTCGAGCGTCCCGGTGGCTTCCTTGCGGTAGCGGGCGATGAACGGAACTGTCGACCCGCCGTCGAGCAGTTCCACGGTTGCCTTCACCTGCCAGGCCTTCACGCCGAGCTCGGTAGCGATCTGTTCCGCTATGCGGGCGGCGACGTCGTCCGTGCCCTGGCCGCCGACCGGCGTGGTCGCGGGGATGTCCTTCCGCTTTGTCCCGGCGGCGGGGGCAGGGCTGGGCGTGGGCATTACGGGGTGCTGCGGCTGTTGGGTCACCAGAACATTTTGCCCTACCCGCCCGGATCCGGGGCGATCAAGGGCTGGCGGGGCGACCAAACCGCACTACCCACAACCGCTCTTAAGTGATGTAGTGACTTTATGCAGCGGGGGCATCGACTTAGGCGGCGCATCATGCAGGAATTGCTCATCATTCTTCAGGACGGCTTCAACGAGGATGAGGTCGCCATCACGGTCAACGGCAAGGAGGCCCGGTACGACCGCGATGTCACCACCCGGGAGTTGTTGGGCATGGCCGAGGAAGTGTCCGTTGAACTGCCGGCAAAAGGCGCAACGGTGGGGGTCGAAGTCACCAGCCGCCATCTCAGCGCGGAAATGAAGCTGCACGGCAGGCCGCGGAGCCTCCTCGTGTCCATTGAGGACGGTGAGCTCGTGCTCAGCGAAGGGACTGGACGCGAGGCCTTCCTGTAGGGCCGGTTGGCTAGTCCGGGTTAGGAACCTGCCGCGTCCGACAGTGAAAGTGCTTCGTCCAGTACCTTTCCGAAGTTCGCGGCGTCGTGCGCGAACCGGCCCAGGAACAGCCCGGACACACCGTTCAGCGTGGGCAGCAAGCCGGGTTTCGCGGAGCCGCCATAGATGACGGACAGCTCCTGCAGCCCGTGGGCACCGAGCAGCTCCCGCAGAATACGTACGACGCCGGACACGTGCTCCGCGGTGGCGGGCTCAGCGGCGCCGATGGCCCAGACAGGTTCATAGGCGATAACCAGGCGGGCGGCGAGGTCCCAGTCGCCGCCGACCGCGGCCGCGATCTGTTGGTAGACGAACTTGGCGGCGTTTTTCGCGCCGGCAGCTGCCGGCGTGTTCCAGGCGGTTTCCGGGCCGCGCTGCTCCTCGCCCACGCACAGCAGCGGGGTGATGCCGGCGCCGTGGGCGGCCCTGACTTTGAGCGCGATCATGGCGTCGTCCTCGCCGAAGTGCCGCCGTCGTTCGGCGTGGCCGATCTCCACGAGTTCCACGCCAAGTTCGGCAAGCAGCGACGGCGAAACTTCACCGGTCCATGGGCCGTCGGCCCAGCCGCAGTTCTGGGCGCCCAGGACCAGCGGCGATCCGGCGAGGATCTCCCCTGCCGCGGGAAGCACCGGAAAAGAAGGAATCGCGAACGGGACCACCCGCCCGGCCCCGAGGGCCGGGCGGGCGTCCACCTGTTGGTGCAGTTGCTCCAGCCAGCGGAGGCTGTCCCGATAGCCGAGGTACATCTTGGTGCTGACGCCGACCAAAATCGTGCCGGGGTCCTTGATGGCCTGGCTGAGCTGGGTCACGGGTTTCCTGCCTTTGCTGCTGTTACTACGCTTCTGCGGGTTTCCTGCTGACTACTTTTCCAGCACTGCCCGTTCTTCGGCAGTGCCGGCTTTCCCCGGAGTAACGGGTTTGCCGGCGGCGCTGGTTTCCAGCAGGTCGTCGGCCTTGTTACTGAACTTCCGCGTGCCGATCATCATGACCGCGGCGAGGAACGGCAGCACACCGAGAGCGTAGACGCCCATGGTTCCCGTGTCCGAGGCGGTGGCCTGGTTGACGGTGGTCCGCAGGATCGGGGCGACGAAGCCGCCAAGGTTGCCCAGCGAGTTGATGAGTCCGATGCCGGCCGCGGCGGCAGTCCCGGTGAGGAACGCCGTCGGGTATGACCAGGCGATGGGGCCGATCGAAAGGAAGCTGCACACCGCGAGGGTAATGAACACAATTCCCAGGGCGGGGAGGTGGTTCGCGCCGGCCCACGCCGAGCCGAAGATGCACAGGCCGGTGGAGATGAACAGGCCGGTACCCCAGACGCGGCGCCGGATCACGGTGTTGGCGGCCTTTCCAATGAAGTAGCAGGCGAAGATGCCGAAGAACCACGGGATCGCGGCCAGGAGTCCGACGGCGAGACCCACCTTTTGGCCGGTCAGCTGGGACACCTGCTGCGGCAGGTAGAAGGTCACTCCGTATACGGCGATCTGCAGGCAGAAGTAGATGATGGTGAAGTACCAGACGCGGCCGTTCTTCATCGCTGCCAGAACACCACGAGGGCCGGACTCTTCCTTGACGTTGTCCTCGAGGGCCATGACGTCCTCCAGGGACTTCTTCTCGTCCTTACTGAGGAACTTGGCGTCCTGGGGGCTGTTGATCAGGAAGAAGAAGGAGGCGACGCCGGCCAGGACGGCGAGGATGCCCTCGACGAAGAACATGACCTGCCAGCCCTGAACGCCGGGGACCTGGTCGCCGATGTTGATCAGCCAGCCGGACAGCGGCGCGCCCATCATCTGGGAGAACGGCTGCGCCAGGTAGAAGATGGCGAACATCTTGACGCGGACCTTGTTCGGGAACCAGGCGGCGAGGAACATGATGACGCCGGGGAAGAGCCCGGCTTCGGTCACGCCCAGCAGGAAGCGCAGGATGATGAACGAGGTCTCGCCCTGGACGAAGGCGAAGCACGCTGAAACTATGCCCCACGTGATGGCGATGCGCGCGAGCCAGACCTTCGCGCCGAACTTGGTCAGGAGCAGGTTGCTGGGGATTTCAAACAGGGCGTAGCCGATGAAGAATATGCCGGCACCGAGGGCGAAGGCGCCGGCGCTGATGCCCTTATCAACGCCGAGGGCTGCCTCGGAGAAACCGACGTTGGTACGGTCCAGGAAGGCCACCACGTACAGAATGACCAGCATGGGCATAAGTCGGCGGGATGCCTTGGAGATAGCCGACTTGAGGGTGGGCGACTCGAGCAGCGCCTTCGTGGCGGTGCTGCTTGTCGGTGAGACAGTCATTCAAACTCCTCATTGAGTAAAAAGTGAGCAAATCAGGGTCTGGAGCAAAAAAATCAGTTGAAACTTAGAGCGAAAAGGCGATGAGGAGCACGCCTGCCAGGCTGGCAAGGACGCCGATGGCGAGGTAAATCTTGCGTTCCTTGGACCATTGGCTGATGCCCGCGGGTACCGCCTGTGCGGTTGCCCGCCGGGTGGAATGGATGTTCCGGATTGGAGCCATGATCGGTCCTTCCTAGTGCATGTAGAGGCCGCCATCCACATTCAGCGTCTGGCCGGAGATGTACCCGGCATCCTCGCTGATGAGGAAGGCGATGGCTGCCGCGATGTCACGCGTGGAACCGACCCGGTTGACCACGAGGTCCTTGACCAGTTCGTCCTTGCGTTCCTGGCTGAGGGTGCCGCCCATAATGTCGGTGTCGATGGGGCCGGGTGAGATGGCGTTGACGGTGATGTCGTACTCCCCCAGTTCACGGGCGGTGGAGCGGGTCAGGCCAATCACGCCGGCCTTCGCCACGGAGTACGGGGTCTTGGAGAATGTCCCGCCGCCGCGCTGTGCGGAAACGGAGGAGATGTTCACGATGCGGCCGATCCGGTGCTTGACCATGGATTCGGCCACCCGGCGCGTGGCGTAGTGGACGCCGTTGAGGTTGATGTTGAGCACGCGGTCCCACTCGGCGGCGTCGAGTTCCAGGTACGGGACAGGCGAGCTGACGCCGGCCACATTCGCGAGGGCCACGATCTGCGGAAGCTCGGCCTCGATGGAGTCGATGGCGGCACGGACAGACGCCTCATCCCCGACGTTCGCGCCCGCGCCGTGGGCCTTCACGCCGTAGTGGCTGGCGATCTCCTTGGCCGTCGCCTGGCAGAGGGAGTCGTCCAGGTCGATGATGCCGATGTTCCAGCCCTGCTCTGCCAGGTAGTTGGCGGTGGCGCGGCCGATGCCGCGCTCCGAGACGGCGCCGGTGACGATGGCCGTGCGCTCGGACGGAAAAGTGCTCATGGATGTGCTCCTAAGTTGTCTGCTGAACCGGGTTCCTGCACGGCAGCAGCCTGCGGTGGCCCGGGCGAAATGGGCAGCACAACAGGAGGGCAGCTGCCCGGAGGCGGCGCCCAGCTGCTGTGGTGCCTGGTGGATCGGGGCTTGGCTGGACGGGCGCTAATTGATCGGCGCCGGCCCGAGTTCCTCGATGAGCTTCTGCATGGCGACGTAGGCCTTGTTGCGGTAGGCGATCAGCTCTGGGGTGCGCTCGGCCGGCACGTTCAGGAAGCCCGCGCCGGTCTTGGTGCCCAGCTTGCCCGCCTCGACGAGATCAGTGAGGATCTTGGGCGTGGCGAAGCGCTCGGGGAAGTCGGTCTGCAGCGACTTGTAGCAGAAGTTGTAGACGTCCAGGCCGGCCATGTCGGCGATGGCGAAGGGGCCGAAGAACGGCAGCCTGAAGCCGAAGGTGGTGCGGACCAGGGTGTCCACGTCCTCCGCCGTGGCGATGCCCTGCTCCACCAGCTGCGCGGCCTCGTGGAAGAGCGCGTACTGCAGGCGGTTCAGCACGAAGCCGGTGACGTCCTTGACCACGGCCGTTTCCTTGTTGGCGGAGTGGACCAGGTCGCGGACAGCGGACACCGTCTCGGCGGAGGTGCCAGCGTGCGGGATGATCTCCACGCCGGGGATGAACGGCGACGGGTTGGAGAAGTGCACGCCGAGGAAACGCTCCGGGTTGGCGACCGGCTGGGAGAGCTCCGAGATGGAGATCGTGGAGGTGTTGGAGCCGATGATCGCGTCCGGACGGGCGGCGGCGCTGATGCGGGCCAGGGTCTGGTGCTTGATGCCGATGACTTCGGGCACCGCCTCCTCGATGAAGTCGGCGTCGGCAACGGCTTCCTCGATGTCCTTCGCGGCCCAGAGGTTCTGCTTCAGGATCTCGGTGGATCCTTCGGGGAACAGCCCGTCGGCCACGAACTGGTCGGACTCGGTGAGCAGGCGTTCGTAATTCTTCTGGGCCACCTCGGCGGATACGTCGGCGAGGGCAACGCGGGCCCCGCCAAGGGCGAGGACCTGGGCGATGCCGCCGCCCATGTAGCCGGATCCGACGACGGCGAACTTGCGTGAGCTGGTGGGTGTTTCGGTCATGTTCAGTCGGCCTTCGTGTAGTCGGGTTCGTAAGAGCAGATGGCGTCCACCTTGGCGGCGGAGGATGAGTTCTCGTCGAAGCGGTGTTCGAGCCACTCGCCCACGAGCTTCTTGGCAAGTTCCAGGCCGATGACGCGCTGGCCCATGGTGAGGACCTGGGCGTTGTTGCTGAGGACGGAGCGTTCCACCGAGTAGCTGTCGTGCGCGGTGACGGCGCGGATGCCCGGGACCTTGTTGGCGGCAATCGCCACCCCGAGGCCGGTGCCGCAGATCAGGAGGGCGCGGTCCGCCTCGCCGTCGGCCACCTTGCGGGCGGCTGCGACGGCCAGGTGCGGGTACGCGGTGGAGTCGTTTGCCGCGACGCCGATGTCCTCGACGGAGGCGACGCGGGGGTCCGCCTCCAGCAGGGCCTTCAGTGCTTCCTTGTATTCCACGCCGGCTTCATCGTTGCCGATGACTATGCGCCAGCCTTCCGTGTTGCTCATTTCGTTGCTCCGTTTCCGGCCGTCGAGGCCATGTGGGACGCGGCCGGTGTGGAATCGCCGGCGTCAGATGCGAGGTAGGCGGCCACGCGCTCGGCAATCAGTCCGAAGGAGACTGCGCCGGGGTCGGGGTGGCCGAGGCTCTTTTCAGCCAGCGGGCGGGCGCGGCCCTTGAGGGGACGCAGGTCCGCAGTCCGGCGTGCTGCTTCGGTCGCCGCGGAAGCGGCGGCGGCGAGGGCATCGCCCAGGGAGGCTCCGCCGTCGAACGCTTCTTGGAACGCGTCCCGGAACGGCAGGAGGGCGTCCACCATGGTCTTGTCCCCCGGCTCCGCCTTGCCGAGTTCGGTGATGGCGTTGCTGAAGGCGGACACGGCGGCGGTCGCGTCCCCGGCAGCGTACGATTCGCGGTTGCCCAGCGCGAGGCCAGCGGCCATTACGGCAGTCCCCCACAGCGCGCCCGAGGTGCCGCCGGCGCGCTCGCTCCACGCCTCGCCGGCCGCGGTGAGCACGCGTTCAACCGAGGCTCCGGCCGACGCACTCTGCTCGCCCGCTGCGGTAGCCGCATCAACGCCTCGGCGCATGCCGATGCCGTGGTCGCCGTCGCCGGCGATGGCATCCAGGTCGCCGAGCTCAGCTTCGTGCTCGACGACGACGTCCCGCACCTGGCCGAGGACGGCGGCTGCCAGCCGGCCCAGGTTGGCGGACGCCGCGGTGGCCTTTTCCGTGTCCTCGGCGGCCGTATCTTCGGTGCCGACGACTTCCCGGCAGGCCCTCGGGGCGAGATTGCCCTTGCGGTAAGCCGGGGTGTCGGCCGGCGCGGCCCAGAACTGCTCGAGTTCGTCGTCGAGCCAGAACAGCGTAAGGGAGAGCCCGGACATGTCCAGGCTGGTGACGAGTTCGCCGCATTCCGGTTCCACGACGGTCAGGTTGGCCGCGTTGAGGAGCTTTTCGATCTTGCCGAAGAGGAGGAACAGCTCGTCGTACTTGACGGTGCCCAGGCCGTTGACGATGGCGACCACGCGGTCGCTGGCGTCGTCCGGTTTGTCCTCGAGAAGCCGGGAGACCAGCAGTTCGGCGAGCTCGGAGGCGGTGGGCATGGGGTGCTCGGAGATTCCCGGTTCGCCGTGGATGCCCAGGCCCAGCGACATCTGCCCGGCCGGAACGTGGAACAGCGGCTCGGATGCGCCGGGAAGGGTGCAGCCGTCGAAGGCGACGCCCAGTGAACGCGTCCGGTGGTTCGTCTTGATGGCGAGGCGCTCCACCTCGTCCAGGTCCAGGCCGGCCTCGGCTGCGGCGCCTGCGATCTTGAAGACCGTCAGGTCGCCGGCGATGCCGCGGCGCTTCTCGATCTGGTCCAGAGGGGCGCTGGCAATGTCGTCTGTGACCAGCACGGTGCGCGTCTCGATGCCTTCGGCGTTGAGCCGGAGCTGCGCCTGACCGAAATGCAGGACGTCGCCGGCGTAGTTGCCGTAGCTGAGCAGCACGCCGCCGCCGACGTTAGCTGCCTTGGCCACGCGGTAGACCTGCCCGGCGGCCGGGGAGGCGAACATGTTGCCGCAGGCGGAGCCGGCGGCGAGGCCCGGACCGACCAGGCCGGCGAAGGCCGGGTAGTGTCCGGAGCCGCCGCCCACTACGAGGGCCACCTGGCCGGCGGTGATCTCGGTGGAGCGGACAACGCCGCCGTCCACGCGGGCAACATACCCGCGGTTGGCGGCCACGAAGCCGTCCAGGGCCTCGTCTGCGAAATCAGCGGGATTGTCGAAGATCTGGGTCATGGTTCCTCATTGAATCCGGATTGGTTGATCAGTTCTGCTGGGCTTGTTGTGCTTCGCCGTCTCTAGTGCGCGACGCCTCTAGTGCGTGACGGCGCCTCTAGTGCGCGACGGCGGCCGGCTGCTGCCGTCCCTGCGCCACCTGGCTCTGTCCGAGGGCGTAGCCTTCCTTCTTCGGCAGGACGTGGCGGCGCAGGTAGTCCTGGTTGCTGGCCGTCACGGAGAGGCCGTCGCCGCCGTAGTGCTCGGTGCACAGGATGCCCTGGAAGCCAACGGAGAGGGCGACCTTGAACGCCTCGCGGTAGTTGATGAGGCCGCTTTCCATGGGCGCAGGCATGGCGACATACATGTCGCGAGCCACGTCCTCGTCACGGATGTAGTTCTTCATGTGCCAGTAGTTGGAGTACGGCAGGGTCTTGGCAACCATTTCCCGCCAGTCCTCGATGGGCCGGTGCAGGCGGATAAGGTTGCCGAGGTCCGGGTTGAGGCCGACGTTGGACAGGCCGATGTCCTGGACGAACTGCACGGAGGAGTCCGCGGTACCGATGTAGGTGTCCTCGTACATCTCGAGCGAGAGCAGGACGCCCACCTCTGCCGCGTGCCGGCCAAGTTCCTGGAAACGGGCGACGGCGTTGTTCCAGGCTTCCTTGTCCCCTGCCGGATCCTTGTAGCCTTCGACGGTCCAGAACCAGAGGTGCTTCTGCTGTTCGGGAGTGATGGCCTGGTGCAGGCCGAAGGAGACCACCTCGCAGCCGAGGTCCGCGGCGGCGTCGATCGTTCGGTGGCTGTAGGCCAGGTTGTCCTCCCACTTTCCCTCCTCGATGACGCTCCGGCGGATGGCGGAGATGACCGGGATGCCAATGCCGACGCTGTCGGCCGTCTGCTTGAACTCGGCGAGGCGCTCCGTGCTCAGGTCGCCGGGACGGACCCAGCTGTCGGTGAGGTCGGCGTTGGCGAAGCCGGCTTCCTTAACCTCGGTAAAGACTTCAGCCCAGGCAGAGGCATCGGCGTCATTGATGTGCGTACCCTGGGCGTCGACGCCGGGGAACTGCAGCAGTGCCGCGGTGATGGGCCAGTTGTCGGCGGTGTAAGCCACGGTGTTTCTCCCTAATAGAATCCTGTTTCCTATAGGATTTACTATCTAGCGAAAGTTGTCAAGGTCACATCTATTGGCCACGGCCGTAGTCACGAGCCATCGAAGATCCTATAGGGATGATGTCCGCGTGTGAAGTGCCTCACCTGTGGGACATCGAGTCGCTGTACCTTCCACGCTACGCCTCCGTGCGCGGACCTGCTGCGCACCGTGCGGCACCGCATGCGACGACGTCGGCTCGAGGGGGTCTACTCCTCCGGGACCGGCGCTGCTACTCCTCCGGAGCGTCCGCCATGGCGCGTTCGCGAACCCTCTGAATGTGGGCCGCCATGGCAGCCTCCGCCTTCTCCGGATTGCCGCTCGAAAGTGCGTCCAAGACGGACTGGTGCTCGGCGATCGCGTTCTCGGCGTCGGTGATCCCAACTCCCCCGAAAAGCCGGAAGCGCTGGACCTGCCCGCCGAGCGCTGCGTAGGCGCCGAGGAGGAACTGGTTGTCCGTCTGCTGGGCAATCAGCTGATGGAAGCGCTCGTCGGCCTCGAGGTAGTCCTTGTACTCGGCAAAGGACGGACCCCGCGGCGCGGATTTGAGATCGGTGAGCGTCTGCTCCAGCTCGGCGAGGCGGTGCGGGTTCAGGCGAGTACAGGCAAGTCGGGCGTTGACGGGCTCGATCGCAAGGCGGGCTTCCATGAGATCCGCAAAGTCCTCCCGGGTGAACACCGGAGCAACGCGGTAACCCTTGAGCGCCACCCGGCGGACCATGCCAGTGTGCTCCAGGCGTGCCAGTGCTTCGCGGACCGGGGTAGGGGAAACGTCCAGCTCGCGGGCAGTTCCGTCAATACTGACTGCGGCCCCTGGTTCCAGCCTGCCGTCCATGAGCGAGGCCAGCAGCTCCTCGTAGACGTGATCGGCCAGGACCTGGCGGCTAACAGTCCGGCCTCCCGTGCGCCCGGTCTTATCCTCGGGCCGACTGCCGGCGCGGGTGCCGTTGGACGCTTTTTGCATGTTCAGATCCTATAGGGACGCCTCAGCGAAGCACGGAACGTTCGGGCGGACGTTACGGCGCACTTGACCCAGACAACTATTAACAGCTGAGCTTCGAATTGTTCCCCGTGAGCTGGAGCCCCAAAAGCTCCGCCGTCCCAGAGCCACCATCAAACGACGCACTGACGCGGAGGTCGATTTTGCCGTTCTTGGTGGAACCAACGCTCGCGGGGATGCCAAAGGATGATGTGGCGACGACGATGGTGGCCGACGTCGGTGTCGCCGTGTAGTCCGACCCGTATGTCCCTCCTGCCGTCCTTGATGCCACGGTCACCGCCGTCGGCGAGGGCGCGTTTGTTATCGTCAACGTAACGGAATCACCCGGTACAGATGCGCACTGCAGGCCCATACCGGACCCTGGCCAACTGGCAGCAGCCGAGACCGACACGGTGGCCGTCGCTGACTGTTGCCACAGTGCGACGGCGGCCGTGCCGCCGATGCCCAGCAGCACCGTCAGCATGAAGGCGAAAAGGGCCAGCATCGCCCCCGGGACCTTGGCTTGGACGGCGTCGGGGGTGTTCACGCCGTTGTTCCTGCTGCTGCTTCGCGGCGACAGCTGCGGGTGGTGCGGAAGATGAGCAGGGCGCCGTACCCGATGAGGCCGGCGGCACCGACCGTCACCCAGAGCCCACGGTCGGAGTTCCCCAGCGCGTTGGCGACGTAGCCGACATACGGAACGGCGTAGAAGAGCTTGCCCTTCACCTGCAGCTCGCGGACGGGATTGGGATCGTTGACGTCGTTGTTGTCGCCCCTGGTGATGAGGGTTTTCTCCCCCGTTTGAGTAGTTCCGAACCCCACAATGCGGTGCGACTCTACCGCAGGCTTGCCCGACTCCAGCTGGAAGGTGATGACGTCGCCGTACTTCAGTTCGCTGTAGGCCGTGGGCTTCACCACAAGATAGGTGCCCGGCGAGTACTTGGGCGCCATCGAGTTCGTCAGCACCGTGTAGGTCTGCGAACCGGTGGCCTTTGGAACGAGGATGAGCGCAAGCGCCGCAAACACCATCACCATCAGAAGCACGAAGCTCACGCTCCTGCCTCCCGCCGCGAACCACCGGACAGGCTTGCGGCGTGGATCCGTGCCGTCAGCAGGGCGGCCAACAGCCGCGTCTGCCGTCGGAAGAATGCTAGGCGCAGCCACTGGGCACCCCGCAGAGCTGCGTTGCAGTGAGGGGAATGGTGATGCTCACAGATTGTCCTTTCACGGTGGCGGGAGCGTTGGCGGCGAGCCTGACTTCGAAGCACAGCGTTGTGCTGGCCGACTTAGGGACTGCCACTGGCGTCGGGCCGGTATAGCCCGTTGTGCCGCAGGCGCCCGCGCTAGTCGCGGACTTGGGGCTGACGGTCAGGTACGCGGCCAGGTTGCCTCCAGCAACATTGGCGAGTAGCGGCGTGCCCGCGGTGACGCTGACGTTGAACTGGCCGCCGGCGTCGGAATTATTGGTGGCGGTAATGCTGGAGTAGACCGCGCTGCCGGGCGTCAGCGCGCTGAGGGCAGCCGACTGGGTGGTGAGCGCCAAGTTTGCCGGCTGTCCCCCAACCTGCGTCATGGTGGTGACCTGGCCGGATGGCGTACCGGTGAGGACGACGTCGAATGCGGCGGAGGTTACTGTTCCGGGGGTCGCGGAGGCCGCGACGGCCCAGAGAGCGTAGCTGCCCTGAACGGTCAGGAGGCCCAGGGCCACTGCCGCGGCAACAAGTGCCGCTGCCCGCAGGCTGCGCGGGATGCCCATGGCTCCTCCTTACCCTCATTCGACTATTGCTGACGTTTGAACTTCCGGCCGCCCTGAGCGGCGGCCGGAAGCGCCTTAGGCAAGCGGTTACGCGGGCGCGATCTGGTTCAGGGTGAAGGACACGTTGTTGAAGTTGTACGTCGCATTCACGTCCGAACGGCCCGTGGTGGCGGACTTGAACTCGAAGGTGAGGGTGGCGGTGACTGTCTGGGAGCTCGTCAGCGGGTTGCTAACCGCAGTGCCGCCCACGGTCAGTGCGGGCGCGGTGACCACCACGTTTGCCGGGGTGAATCCGTTCGCCGGGATGGCACCCGTCGCAGCGACGGTGGCGGCCATCTTGTCACCGGTCAGGGTCACATCGAGGACCTGGGTGTAGGTCAGCTGGTCTCCCGGGACCACCCTGTAGTTGGCGATGTTGGTGATCGTGGTGCCAGCGTGGTCCTTCCAGACGCCATTGGCGGCCGCGACGTTCAGGTCGCCGGCGATGACGGTGCCGGGAGTGCCTGAAGCGGCGGCGTTCCAGGAGGCGAGGGTGCCGCCGCCGCCCAGCAGCAGTGCGGCACCAACGGCGATGGCGGCGGTTCCCTTGATCAGTGCGCTGTTCTTCATGGTGAGACCCTTCGGGTGAATGCTGAGTGATTGTCCTTCTGAAAAGAACAATGCCGGGGCAAACTCAGGACTCCATGCGGCAAAGAGTCAAGATTCACTCAAGAAAAAACGCCGGTTAAAGCCAAAGGAACCGCCCGGCAAACGGGCGGTTCCTTGACTATCTAGGGAGCTCGATGGAGCAGCCGGGTAGTTAGGCCGGCTGGTACACCGGGTAGTCGGTGTACCCCTTCGCGCCCTCGCCATAGAACGTGGACTGGTCCGGTTCGTTCAGCGGCAGGCCCTCGCGCCACCGACGCGCGAGGTCCGGGTTGGCGATGGCCGGACGGCCCACAACGACGGCGTCCGCGTGGCCGTCAGCCACGAGCGCCAATGCTTCCTCGCGCGTTGTGATGACGCCGAAGCCGGTGTTGACCAGGAACGGGCCGTTGAAGCGCGCCCGCAGATCCTGCACCAGCTCGCCGGTCGGGTCGGCATGCAGGATGCTCAGGTAGGCCAGATCCAGCGGCGCGATGGAGTCAACCAGAACCTCGTAGGTGGCCCGGACGTCGGCTGCATCGGTTTCCTCGATGCCCTGGACGTTGTGTTCGGGCGAGATCCGGATGCCAACGCGGTTGGCGCCGAGCGCCTCCACGACGGCGTTCACCGTCTCGATGACGAAGCGGGCGCGGTTCTCTGGCGAACCGCCGTAGCTGTCGGTGCGGACGTTCGTGTTTGGCGCCAGGAATTCGTGGAGAAGGTAACCGTTGGCGGAGTGCAGCTCGACGCCGTCGAACCCGGCCTCAATCGCGTTGCGCGACGCCGTGACGATTTCTTCGCGGACGATAGGCAGCTCGTCGATGGAGAGCTCGTGAGGGACCGGGTGCGGCTGCTTGCCGTTGTAGGTCCGCGTTTCACCTTCCACAGCGATGGCGCTGGGGGCCACGACGCGGTGGCCGCCATTGATGTCCTCGTGCGAGACGCGGCCGCCATGCATGACCTGGGCAAAGATTCGGCCTCCCTCAGCGTGGACGGCGTCGGTGACCTTCTTCCAGCCCGCAATCTGCTCGGCGGTCACCAGCCCGGGCTGCCCCGGGTAGGAACGGCCCGCCGGCGTGGGGTACGTTCCTTCGCTTACGATCAGGCCGAGAGACGCGCGCTGGCGGTAGTGCTCCACCACGAGCGGTCCGGGGACGCCTTCCTGGCCGGTGCGGAGACGGGTCAAGGGCGCCATGACGAGCCGGTTGGAAAGTTCGTGCTCGCCGAGAGTCAGCGGGGAAAACAGCATGCGGAGTTCCTTTCAGAGGACATCAGGTTCATCAGCTGTAACTGCCGCGCGTGTGCAACTATTCCGAGTGTGGCGGAGTTCACCAGCCCGAAGCACCTCAGGCAACGGCCGACGGCGCACCCAAGTTGAGTGCCGCCGTCGGACTTTCAGTTGTTGCCGGCCCCATCACCTTAGGGGTGAACGAGATTTTGACCGCGGTGTCGATGTGGTTGATCAGCGTATGGAATCCCTTGCAGACGAGGTCCTCCAGAGCTATCCGTCCGGTGATGAACGGTTTCAGGTCCACCTTTCCGTCCTGACCAGCCGGATGGCCGCCCCATGATCCCCCTCGTAGGCGATGGTGCCGCTAAGATCGCTTCCCGCCGGCACATTTCGAAGGCATCATCAGCGCCGGTTCCGCTGGTCAGTTCCAGCACGCGTGCCTTCACATCCTGTTCACTGGGGACAATGGCGTGGTCAGCGACTCCGGATGAGACCGACTTCTCCTTGCACGCAGCGGTCAGCTCGGCGACGAGTGGGTGTCCATGGCCCGGTGAGGGGATGAATATGGGGACCTCGAGGAACTCGTGGAGGTCGGTCCCGCAGATCCCGCACCAGGCAACCGCGATCTTGACCGCCCCGGGCCGCAACTGCGGCTCCTGTACGCCCTCGATGCGCAGGCCACCTGGCTGTGAGACCGTGCAGCTTTCAAGGCGTGCCCCTTTCAGTGGTGGGATGGCTGCAGTTCATATACCGGAGTGGGAAGGCCCATCCTGCGGTGGTGCTCGACCGACATGGGTGGTGCCGACTCCGCAGCTGCTGCTGTGGTTGAGCGGGTGCTCGGCACGGGTGGTCCGCGCTTTGAATTGCTGCGCGCCAAGATGGCACGGATGGATCGAGAGCTGCGGGCATAGCGCGCCGGCGCTGTTCTAGCGATTCCCCGGAGCAGCGCCCGGGCAGCCTTCACCGTGTGGATTGGTGTTGCAATCGTCGGCGTAATTGCGCGTGACCGAACGCCAAACGCTCACCGTCTGAGCCGGAGAACTGAATTGGCCTTGGTTTGGAATGGGAAGGTCCGGACCTCCGTTCACTGAGTAGGTTCCCTGGAAGTACGTGGTGAGAACGACATCGAAGTCGCCCGTCGCAGCGTAGGCGTGGCTGGTCCGCGTTTTCTCACCCCACCGGTCCTGCGGGAGCGGGCCGCCCATGGTGGTCGTGGGGCCGAGCGATATCCCGTCGCCGTAGTCCCAGCGGTACTGGACAGGCTTGGCGATGATGTGGATCTTCTGCCCAAGCATTGTCACGTCAAAGGCCTGTGCCGATGATTCGGCGTAGATGTTGGTCTCGGCGCCCCTCAGTGTGTGGGGCCGCGGCTGAATTCCGAGGGTGCCTGCATTGACAGGAAGTTGCTCGAAACGACGCTGGATCTGGGCGGCGATCCTGCCGAGTACGTCACCTGGGTCCTCGGTATAGACACACCGGTCGGGGCGAATCGGACTCCAGACTGGGGGGCTAACTAGCTTCAGCGACTCATACCAACGTACTGGGCGTCCATCCTTGCCGCGGGTGCACTTGATTGAGGCCGCCAGACACCCTATGTCAAAGTTGTTTTTGCCGTCATCCAGGCATAAATACTCGAACTTGTAGGCTTTCGGGTCTTCTGGCAGCGACTGCGGCATATCAAGCCAGCCGCCAGCACCGGGATCATACCGCCACACGCCTATCCCGCTGTCGTTCCACGAGAGATCCGAACCTCCCTCGTTCGCATTTGCAATCGCTGGCGCCGAGGTGGCGATGAACGCGGAGAGCATTCCAGCAACAAATTGCTTCCAATGGGATGGCACGGACTAACCACCAAGTCGGTCTACATTGAGGGCATGCCACTTACCCTTCACGTATTCGGCGATCATCAGGTCGCCCAGCACCCCGGATGGCGTTACTTTCTGGCCGACAGAGCCATCCGCGTTTCGAAGCGTTCCGGCTTCTTGCTCAGACTGAATGACGACCTGGAACTGACCGGGGAGCACTTCAACAAATTTTGACTGGGCAGCCTGCACCTTTATTGAGGCGCCTTCAACCCATCTACCACTCGAATTCCACTTCACAACTCCGGGAAAAATCTTGCCGCACATTGCGCACGAAACCCCCGTAACGGACCTTATTGGCGACAGGTCACCCGTCTCAAAGCCGTAATTCAGCAGGGCATACCAGTATTTGGCAAATGCCTCCAGCCCCTCCTTCGTATTCTTGTCCGCCAAGGCGGGCTTGACCGGCACCGGTACGTTCTGCGCCTTTCCCTTGGCGTCGGCCGGCTTGTACACGGGGGTCGGTTTGGGCGTGGCGGTGGCGTTCGGGGTGGCAGATGCCGAAGCGGACTGTGCTGGCGACGCGACGGGCGAGGCAGTCGGACCGGCCTGGGGCTCACCTCCACCGCTGCAACCAGTGAGCACAATGACGGACACAGCGACGGTGAAGATCACAGGCGGCCGGAGGCGTTCAGAAAGGCAGGTACGAGAAGTCATGCGCTAATCCCCCCGGATAGGTTTCAAGACATCTGTGTCCGAACAATGGTTAAAGGGTAACCGAGATCACATCTTTCGGCTCAAAGTTATCCACAGGCAAAACCAGCGCTCGAGTGGCCCCACAGCACAACACAAAGCGGGTCCGGTGAGAATCTCACCGAACCCGCTTGAGTCCCGGTCATGGCGCCCCCGGGGCGCCACACACCTCTACCGCCAGGGCTGCGCCGGCAGGACCAACTCCCCCGTCCTATCCGTCGACAAAGCGAGCGACGAAACATACTTGGGTTCGCCGTCGGGCCCGTCCTGCGCAGAGCGAACCATGTCCGGGCGTTCGAACTCAATCCCGGTCACGTGGCACAGCAGCTTTGCGTCGCTGGGGTTCCCGTCGGCGTCGAAGATGGGCAGGTCGATGCCGTCGTCCGTACGCCGCAGGTAGTACCTGCCCTTGGTCAGGACCGCCAGAACCGGCGGCAGGACGAGCGCCAGCCCAACAGCGAAAATCGGCGAGTACGGCTGGATTACGGAACCAAAGGCGCCGAAGAAGACTGCGATCGACACCCCGGCAGAAACCAGCATGGACACAAATCCCACCGGATTCACGGCGTGCAGCATCCCGCGCCGAAATTCAGGGGCCTTGGGAGAGATCTTCAGCAGGTATTTGTTGATGGCGATGTCCGAGGCTACCGTGACCACCCAGGCCATGGCGCAGTTGGCATAAAAGCCCAGGATCGTATTGAGGAAGTCGAACATGTTGGCTTCCATCAGGACCAGCGCAATCAGCAGGTTCACCGCCACGAACACCATGCGGCCGGGGTAGGTCTTGGTCACGCGGGTGAAGCTGTTGGTCCACGCCAGCGAGCCGGAATACGCGTTGGTGACGTTGATCTTGATCTGCGAAATGACCACCAGCACCACGGCCAGGCTCATCGCCAGCCATGCTGGCATCATCTCCTCGTAGACGCCCAGGAACTGGTGCACCGGCTCATTCGCTGTAGCCGAGGCCGCGGGATCCACCTTGGCGATCAGATAGACGGCGATGAACATGCCCACGATCTGCTTGATCGCTCCGAATAGAACCCACCCCGGCCCGGCGAGAATAACGGCACGCCACCATGCACCGCTATTGTCTGCGGTTTTGGGCGGCATGAAGCGCAGATAGTCGATCTGCTCCGCGATCTGCGCCATCAGTGACAGGCAGACGCCGGCGGCCAGCATGACCGACGCCAGATTGGTGCCCGCCGCACCGGAATCCCCGGCGTAGGCGAAGAAATCATCGATGCTGCCAGGGTGGGACATCAGGAGGTAGCCAACCGGAACCACCATGAGGAGCAGCCAAAGCGGCGTAGTCCAGACCTGGAGTTTGGCGAGGGTGTTCATCCCGTAAATGACCAGTGGAATGATGATGATCGTCGACGCGGCGTAACCCAACCATTGCGGGATGCCCAGCCCCAGTTCGAGGCCCTGCGCCATGATCGACCCTTCCAGCGCAAAGAAGATAAACGTGAAGGTCGCAAAGATCACGTTCGTCACCACGGAACCGTAATACCCAAACCCGGAACCGCGAGTAATCAGGTCCAAATCAATGTTGTAGCGGGCAGCATAATAGGCAAGAGGAAAACCCGTGGCAAAGATAATTACGGCGGCTACGACGATTCCGAGAATCGCATTCACCGTTCCATTGGCAATCCCAATATTCGCTCCAATGGAGAAATCGGCCAGGTAGGCAATTCCTCCCAACGCGCTCGTCGCCACCACGCCAGCACTCCATTTGCGGTAGGAACGCGGCGCGAACCTGAGGGTATAGTCCTCCAGGCTCTCCTTCGTGGCGCTCATGGCATCCGGGTTACCTGTCGCCCCGTTGCCGGACGCCCGCGGCCGTTTGGTCTGAAGCCCGACGGCGGCACGGCCGACGGCGGCACCCCCGCCCGAGCTATCCGACAGTTCGCTGTCCTTCAGGTCGTTCGTCATGAGGCATCCGCTTTCGTCACCGGTTTGTCTTCTTCGCCGACGCTAGTCACACCGTGCGACAGTACGGTTCCGGCCGCATTACAGCGGTGTAAAGAAACCCAACAGGCTGGTCATACGGCACCCGCGCCCGTGGCGCAGAACGGCGGTCACTGCGAAAATCTGTCCATACCCCTATCGTTTTTCTACAAGCCGTAGAAGAATGGAGCACATGATGTTCAACCATGCCGACGGCGATCCCATCTTGGTCCTCGACGAAGAACAATGCTGGCAGCTTATTGAGGGCACCAAGCACGGCCGCCTCGTGGTCACCGTGGCGGGCGAGACGGACATCTTCCCCGTTAACTACGTGACCAGCCGGAGGAAGCTGTACTTCCGCACGGCACCCGGCAACAAGCTCGCCCAGGTGACCATCAACGACAAGGTCCTGTTCGAGGCGGACGGCATCATGTCGGACCAGGCGTGGTCAGTAGTGCTCCGTGGCACAGCGCGGGTCCTGAGCAAGTCAGCAGAGATTGCCGAGGCCGAAGAGCTGGGGCTCGCCTCCTGGGTGCCCACACTGAAGGACTTCTACGTGGAGATCGATCCCGATTCCGTGAGTGGCCGCCACTTCCAGTTTGGCGAGCAACCGGAGCACGATTTCTAGCAGCGCCGCCGGCCTAGACTGGAAGCATGGCCGACCGGCTGACCCCTGAGCAGCGCAGCTGGAACATGTCCCGCATCCGGGGCAAAAACACCAAGCCCGAGCTGCTGGTCCGCCGCCTCCTGCACGCCAAGGGCTACCGGTACCGCCTGCACGGCGCCTCCCGCGGCGTTAAGCTACCCGGCAACCCGGATCTCGTCTTCGCCGGACGGCGCAAGGTCATCTTCGTCAACGGCTGCTTCTGGCATTTCCACGACTGCAGGGTCGGCCAGCACTCCCCCAAGGCCAACGCCGAGTTCTGGGAAACGAAGCGCACCCGCACGCGCGACCGCGACGCCAGCCAGTGCCGTCAGCTCGAAAACGACGGCTGGGAGGTGCTCACGGTGTGGGAGTGCGAACTCAGGGACCTGTCGTCCGTGGAGAAGCAGCTCGAGCTGTTCCTCGCGGCCGGCTGACTTAGAGGAGGCGCATCTCAGCTCTCGGCAGGCGCCAACCGGTAGCCCACGCCGCGGACGGTCTGCAGCCAGCGCGGGTTCTGTGCCGAATCGCCAAGCTTCTTGCGGAGGTTGCCCATGTGCACCTCAACGGACCGCTCGTCCGCCTCGCTGATGTAACTTCCGACGTCGTACGGTTCGTCCCGCAGCCGGCGCACCAGATCCGCTTTGGTACGGACCATGCGGCCGGCCTCCAGCAGGGCGTGCAGCAGGTCGAACTCGGTGCGCGTCAGGCTCAATTCCTGGCCGTCCACGGCCACAGTCCTGGATTCGTAACTCAGATCAAGGCCGTTATGACTGTACTTCCGCCCCTCGTTCGCGGCGACGGCAGGTGAGCCGGCCTCTTCGGCGAGATCCGGCGTCGAACGCGGGCGCCGCATCATGGCCGCGACGCGGGCACGCAGCTCGCGCGGACGGAACGGCTTGGTGAGGTAGTCGTCCGCGCCCGACTCGAGGCCGATCAGGGTGTCCAGCTCCTCTGCCCGCGCGGTGAGCATGACGATGTAAGCGTCGGAGAACTGGCGGATCTGCCGGGCGACTTCGAAGCCGTCAATGTCGGGCAGGCCGAGGTCGAGCGTGATGACCGCCGGGTCCAGTTCCTTGGCGGCAAGAACGCCCTCGGCACCGCTGCTCGCGGCGCGCACCTCAAAGCCGGCCTGCGTCAGAACAACGCGTACCAATTCGCGAATGTCGTGATCATCCTCGATGACCAATCCCACGCGTGTATCACCCATCGCAGCCCCCTCAGCCCGCTACATCCCGTCTGCAGTATAGCTCGCGGCGGATATCCTGCTCCTATGCGTTTCTCACGCCACGTCCTGATGGACCAGCACCCATGAGCAGTATCGCCTGGAAAGGCTCCTCCGGCCGGATCCTGCTCTTCCGGCGGCCTTTCCACGAATACTCGCTGCGGGGCAGGGTGATGCTGAGCCAGATGCCGCTTGCCGTGACGGCAGGAATCACAGCCCTTCTCATCCTGGCCTTTTTTCCTGGCACGCTGCTCGATCCTCTCTTCATCAGCTTCCTGCTGTCACAGGCGGCCATACTGATCCTCTGCTACGCCGTGCCATGGCACCGGCTGCCCTATCCGTCTTTCCTGCTGATCCCCCTCCTGGATCTGGTGTCGATCTCCCTGGGCAGGGAGGGCGGCCAGGACAGCCTGACGGGGCTCAGCCTCATGGCCGTATTTCCGGTTATCTGGCTCTGCGCTTCCGGGCTGTTCCCCAAAGCGGCGGTGGCAATGTCCTTCTTCGGCCCCTTGGGCATCATCTGGGTTCCGCTGTTTCTCCGCGGCGCTGTCTCCGGCCAGGACCTGGCGCGTTCCTTCCTGCTGCCGGTGATGATGCTGGGCATCGGCGTCACCGTGTCCGTCATGACGCTCAGCATGGTCCGGCAGCAACGGGACCTCGAGGAGCAGCAGCGGGACCTCGAGGAAAAGGACTCCCAGCTCCGAGGCGTGCTGACCGGCAGCAAGCGCCAGGAACGGTTGCTGAACACGGTCCTGGACACGGTGCACCTGGGTGTCCTCGCCGTCGATGCCCAGGGCCATGACATCCTGATGAACCGCAAGCAGCGCAAGCATCACCTCCTGGCGACGCCGCCCACCATCGACGACCCCAACGAGTCCCAGCTGCTGGTGTACTCCGCCGACCGGACCACTCTGGTTCCCGTCGACCAGCGGCCCGTCCGGCGCGCGGTCCTCGGCGAGGAATTCACGGACTACCTCGTGTGGCTCGGAGCGGGCGCCGAACAACGTGCCATTTCCACCAGTGCGAGGCCCATGAAGGACCCGGACGGAAATTTCGCTGGCTCCGTCATCGTGTTCAGCGACGTCACCGAGCTGGTGAACGCCCTGGCGGCCAAGGACGATTTCGTCTCCAACGTCTCCCACGAATTCCGCACGCCACTAACCTCCATCCTGGGCTACGTCGAGCTTCTGCTGGACGACGACGACGATCTCACCGACACCCAGCGTGGCCCGCTGGAAATCATCCGACGGAACTCGGAACGGCTGCTGACCCTGGTCTCGGATCTGCTGTCCAGCCGCAACGGCCAACTGCTCGTCACCCCGGAGGCTGTCAACGTGGCGGAACTGGTGCGCACCAGCGTCACGGCCGCCCTGCCGCGGGCGGCAGAATCGGGCATCCGCCTGCGCTCCGATGCCCCGGACAGGCTTGAGGCCCACATCGATGCCGCGCGCATCTCCCAGGTGCTGGACAACCTCGTGTCGAACGCCATCAAATACTCGCCCGACGGCGGCGACGTGATGGTGTCTCTGCGGTCCGAGGACGGCCACATGGTGTGCAGCGTGAGCGACACAGGAATGGGGATGAGCCAGCAGGACCAGGAAGAAGTGTTCGCCAAGTTCTTCCGGTCCGCAGCCGTGCGCAACTCAACGATTCCCGGCGTCGGACTGGGGCTGTCCATCAGCAAGGCCATTGTGGAGGCCCACGGAGGCCGCGTCTTCCTCCGCAGCGAAGTGGGGAAAGGCACCACCTTCACGTTTGCCGTGCCGGTCCGGAACTGACTGTCGTGGCCCCGGCTTGCGCCGTGCCGCCGGACCCGGCAATTGCCGTTTGGCCGGGCAGCCGGTTACGCCCGGTGGTTCTCGATCAGCCAGCCGGCCAGCTGGCGGGCGCGCTGGGCCGCGTCCAGGTCGCCTTCGGCTGCTGAGATGATGGACCCCTTCATGAGGATGTGCCAGGAGCGGGAGAAGTCGTCGGTCCGCTGCAGCCCGGCCGCGTCCGCGAGCTGCTTTACGTGGCCGCGGATCTTGGCGAGGTAATCGATGCTGGCCCGTCCCAGCGGGTGCGAGGCGCCCATCTCCAGCAGCACGTTGATGAAGGAGCACGCCTCAAAATCCGTGCGGTGGAACCAGTCGGAGAACACGTCGAAGATGGCGAGGAGCTGCTGGTCGGGGGTCTCGGCCCTGCGCCGGGCCTCCCCCATAATAGTGTTGACCGTCCACACCTGGTCGCGCTTTTCGAGGAACGCGAGCACGAGTTCGTCCTTGGAAGCGAAGTGGCGGTAGAACGTGGCCTTGGCGACGCCGGAGCTGCTGATGAGTTCGTTGATTCCAACGTCCCGGACCCCGCGCCGGGCGAAGAGGTCATAGGCCGCGCTGACGATCCGTTCGTGCATTCTGGCAGCACCGGACGCCGCAATCTCCTCGCCAAACGTCCGGCCTCCCGATGTGAGCGGGACACCCGGCGTGGCGGCCGGCTGCAGTCCAGTTTGAAGCCCTCCGGAAGGTTCTCTCCCGGCGCTCCACTGCTCGGAGCTGGGTACCTCTGCCATTAGGAACAGTCTATCGCAGAATGCAAGACAGACCTGTCTGTCTTGCATTCTTGTTCTTGCAGGTCGGTGCAGTTTTTCGGGCCAACGCCCCGGCCCGCTTGGGGCCAACGCCCCGGCCCGCGTGGGGGCTCGGCCCCCGAGGCCCAGGATTAGCGGCCGAGGCTCGCCTGCCGCACCACTTCACCCCACGACTGCTCCGCCAGGTCGGCAACCGCTGCAAGGATTTCCGACGGCGGCCGCGAAAGATCCAGCGGAAACTCGACGATGTCGATGTCAGTGTTCAGGATCCGCCGCAGCTTCATCTCACCCGCCCCGGCGTAGACCAGCCAGGCCGTGGGCACGCGCAGTGCGGTGCAGTAGGCCAGCATCTGGAAATGGTCCGCCGAGAGCGACGCGCCCTGGTCGGTGCCCGCCCGGTACTGGGCGTCGTATACCACCACCGGACGGCCGCCCAGCAGATGAACGGCGTCGGGCCGCACGGTCAGCCGGTCCGAATCCCGGACCGCTTCATTCAGCATCGCGTTGTACTGCAGCCTCATCTCACCGGGAAAGGCCGCCATGGCCCGACGCAGCGCCACGCCGACGAAATCCTCAAAGACCTTGCCCATGTCGACGACGAACGACGCCGTCTGCTGCTTGCCCTCCCCCGCCTCCGCGGAAGCATTGCGCAGGATCACCTCGGACAGCCGCAGGACCGCGTGGTAGCGGAGGTTCATCCGGTTGGCCGTCCATGGCGGAAGTGGAGCGCCGGCGTGGAGGCGGGTGACGCCGTCGAGCTTGCCCTTCAGCTGCCGCAGGCCGCTCAGCACGTCCGGGCGCACGCCCGGAACGCGGGACATCCGGTCGAGGGCGGCGCGCAGGATGCGGTTTTCCGGGACGTCCTCGGTGAACTCGTCGTAGGACACCTCAAGCGGCACGAGCATCCCCGGCCGGCGCGATATCTGGTCCGAGATGCGGATGCGGCCCTTGACCGTGCGGAGCGACTCGTCGACGGTGACGTACCCCTGCATGACGCCGCGCTGCAGGGCACGTTCGGCGAGCTGCACCAGCGACGCTGCCAGGGCGCTCCACAGCTCGGCATCCTCGTCCGCTGCGACCGTGTCCTCCCGGAAGCCCTGGTCCCTGGCGTAGCTCAGCAGGAAGAGCAGGCGGCGCAGCCCGAGGCGGTCCTTTGGCCGCACGTCGAGCTGCACCAGCGGAGTCCGCACGGAGCCTACTTTGCCGACGGGTTCGATCCGGAAGAGTCCCATCCCCATCGGCGTTGCCCTGGCCAGGCCGCTCGAGTTCAGGAAGGCGGCGCTTCCGGCGTCGAGCTTCTCCACGGTGCCGCCGGACAGCTCATCCAGGACGATGTGCCGCCGCCGTGCCGGGGCGGAGCCCCGGCTGCCGCGGGCAGTGGCCCCTGCAGCGGCAGCCGGGCGGGCGGAACCGGCGGCCATGGCCGAACCGCCAGACACGGTGGAACCGGCGGGGCTAGCGAGTCGCAAGGCGTCCCAGCAGCTGGTCCAGCCCGAAGCGCTCCTCCAGCTGGGCCCGGTTTAACTGCCCGTGGTAGTGCTCCTCCAGCAGCGGCATGAGCTCGTACTTCCAGATCCGGCGCAGCCCGGCGGGGGTCTGGGCTGCCTTCTTCATGAAGTAGGACGGCCCGATCATGAGGTCACGGTCCCATTCGTCGATGGCCTGATTGAGCGCGTCCAGCAGCAGCGCGGGCGTGGTGTCCAGGCGCCGCGCCTCAAGGAACCGCAGCAGCGACCCTCTCACCGGCTCGGTCTGCGGGTGCAGTTCGATGAAGGCGAAGCGGCGGCGGATCGCGGCGTCCATCATCGCGATGGAACGGTCCGCCGTGTTCATGGTGCCGATGATGTATAGGTTGTCCGGGAGCGTGAACGGCTCGTTGGGGCTGTACTGCAGGTAGATCCTGTCATCGCGGTATTCCAGCAGGAAGTAAAGCTCGCCGAACACCTTGGCCAGGTTGGCGCGGTTCATCTCGTCGATGATCAGGAAGTACGGCTTGGACTCGTTGCCCGGTTTCGCTGCTTCCTCCGCGAGCCGGCGCAGCGGCCCGGCCACGAGCTTGAAGGAGACCTGGCCCTCGTCGGTCTTGTCCGGCCGGTACCCCTCAAAGAAGTCCTCGTAGGCGTAGGAAGGGTGGAATTGGACGAGCTTCACGCGCTCGTCGGTGCTGTCTTGCGCCAGCTCGGCGGCAAGGTGCTTGGCAAGGTAGGTCTTGCCGGTTCCCGGCGGGCCGTACAGCACCAGCTGCCGGTTCTCCTCCAGCAGGTCGGCGATCTCCTGCAGCGGCTCCACCTCCATGTGCAGGGAGTCCGCGAACTCGCGCGTGAGCGGGCGGAAGCCGCCCAGCACGGGGAGGGCGACAGTGGCCGGTGACGCATCGGCGTCGGGCTCTGTTTCCGCTTCGGCGGGCAGCAGTGCCTGCACGGCCTGCACCACCCGGGTGACGTCGACGACGATGCCCGGGGTAGCCAGCTGGCGCTGGATGTGCCGCGGCAGGTCGGTCACGGCGTGGGCTTCGTCGAACCAGCGCACCTTGCGGCGCATCCGCCGGTTGTCCCCGTTGTGGTCCGGCTCCCCCAGCACGACGCCGATCCGGACGGCACCGGCACTCTGGTACAGGGCGAGGTCGCCCGGTTTCATGACGGTCAGGAAGGCGAAGACGGCGGTCTTGGTGTCCTCGCGTTCCACATAGCCGAGGTGCTTGTAGTCCTCGTCGACGGCGTGCTGGACCAGCCCGGCGGTAACGCCGGGGTCGAGCAGGCGGAGGTGTTCGACGTCGAGCGTTACCTTCTCGTCCGCCTGCCAGGCAGCAAGGAGCTCGGCGTTGTCGTGGTGGGTGCGCAGCAGCCATGCGCGCCGGCCCGGGTCCCCGACCTTCCGCCACTGGCTCACCAGCTGCCGGGAGTACCAGTCGATGCGCTGGCCGGCCTGCTCATCCAGGTGCAGGCGGATGCGGCGGATGTCAGCGGTGATTTCTTCCTCGCTGTCCCCCTTGGCCCCGCCGACGAGGGAGGCGAAGGCGTCCCTGATCTCCTGGCGTTCGATGTCGGCCACCACCGGCTCGAAATAGCTGGGCCAGGCGAGGTATTCGATGCTGCGCCGGATGGCGGGCTGGTCCTCCGGCGTGCCGGCTGCCAGCAGGTGGAAGGCGAGCGGATCCTTCAGCGCCTCGCTGATGACGGCAGTGGACTGCCGGTCGATGTAATGCACGAACCGGCACAGCCACTTCAGGTGGTCCCAGATGGTCCAGTTAAACTCGGCAGTTCGGTCGCGGATGACCCCGTGGTCGGTCATGCCCTGGTACAGCTCGTCCGGCAGCTCGAGCGGCGGCTCCAGCCAGGACGCCGCTTCGGCCACCCGGGCGCGCTTGACCTTGAGCGACTTGACCTCGTGCGCGAGCGGGAGCGACTGCAGGAAGAGGAGCTCCACGGCCAGCTGCTTCGCCGAGGGGGACGCGTCCGCCAGGTTGTGCCGCAGGTTGGTCATCATGGGCGCCTTGGCGTCCGCGACTCCCCGTTCAAGCCGTTCCAGCAGTTCCGCCGCGGCCTCCGCCGTCCACGTCTGGGTGCGGCCGTCCAGCGCCGACGGCCTGCCCTGCAGCCCGGCACCGAGCACGAACCACGCGGCGTCTTCGATCTCTTTGGAGATTCCGAGGGCGCGGTGCATGGCAGGCTTTGGGGCGGGGGTCATGCGTTCAAATTTACAGGGTTAACCTGAACGCAAGCACCATGGCCGCAGGCAAAGCTACTTCCGGGTAACAGCGGGCAACCGCTTCCGGCCGAAGGCGAAATAGCAGCCCGGGCCGATGAAGTTGACCAGGGTGGCCAGCCGCCAGAACATCTTGGGGCCGCGGATTTGCTCGTCGGGCCGGCGCGAAAGGTCGCGCTGGGCCGCGGCGAGGAAGGCCAACTGCGCGGCTCCAATCGCAATGGTGCCGATGCGGGCAGCAGGCGGAAGTTCCTTCCAGGACCTGTTCTTCTTCCATCCTGCTTTTTTCGTTCCCGGGTTCCACGTTCCCATGTGCTTCGTTCCCACGGTCAATGCTCCTTGCGCTCGATGAAGGGCTCCAGCAGCTGCTTCTGCTTCGGGGTCAGCCGCAATACCCGTCCGGTAGCCTCGTCGACGAAGGCCAGATGGCTTGAGGCCTTCACACAATCGTCGCCAGTTACCGGATCCTGCACAAGGTAGTGAATGTCGAAGCTCGCGCCCTTGACGGCGCCGACCCATACCTTGACCGCCGCCGGAACGTTGCGGTACTCGAGGGTCTTCACGTACCGGATCCGGTGGTCCACCACCAGCGCCATGGTGCCTTTGGGAACGTCGTTGAACAACGAGACGTGGGGATCGATCCCGGGCAGCCCGGCACCGGCGGGCGGACCGAACGCGGCGATGCGCGCCTCCTCCAGCATGCGGACGATCTCCACGTTGTTGATATGCCCATAGGCGTCCATATCCCCCCAGCGCATGGGCACGAGAACCTCAATGCGCCGGGGGTCCGGGTGGCCGCCTCCGGGGTGGGTGCCGGTCAGCTGTGCACCGCCGTCGAATCGTCCACGGGCGTCTCCTCCGCATCCGCGCCGGCGAACTGCGACATGTACAGCCGGTAGTAGGCGCCTTCGGCGGCGAGGAGGGTCTGGTGGTTGCCCTGTTCCACGATCTTGCCGTTCTCCATGACCAGGATGGTGTCGGCGTCCCGGATCGTCGACAGGCGGTGCGCGATGACGAAGCTGGTCCGGTCCGTGCGCAGTGCGGCCATGGCCTTCTGCACCAGCAGTTCCGTACGGGTGTCCACCGAACTGGTTGCCTCGTCGAGGATGAGCAGCGACGGGTTGGCTACGAAGGCACGGGCGATGGTGATGAGCTGCTTTTCACCGGCGCTGACGTTGTTGCCCTCCTCGTCGATGACGGTGTCATAGCCGTCGGGCAGCGCCCGGACGAACCGGTCAACGAACGTGGCCTTGGCCGCCGCCATGACCTGGTCCTCGGTGGCGTCCAGCTTGCCGTACCGTATGTTGTCGTAGATGGAGCCGCCGAACAGCCAGGCATCCTGCAGCACCATGCCAACCTTGGAGCGCAGCTCGGCCCGGCTCAGCTGGGTGACGTCCACGCCGTCGAGCGTGATGGCGCCGGAGTTGAGCTCATAGAAGCGCATGACCAGGTTCACCAGCGTGGTCTTGCCCGCGCCGGTGGGTCCAACGATGGCCACAGTGTGCCCCGGCTCCGCGGTGAAGGACAGGTTTTCGATCAGCGGCTTGTCAGGGGTGTAGCTGAACGTGACGTCGCGGAACTCCACGTGGCCGTCGGTCTTGGCCGGCAGGTGCTGCGTGGCGGTCTCGGCGTCCTGTTCGTCGGCGTCCAGGAACTCGAACACGCGCTCGGCTGAGGCCACACCGGACTGCAGCATGTTGGCCATGCCCGCCATCTGCCCCAGCGGCTGGGTGAACTCGCGCGAGTACTGGATGAAGGCCGTGGCGTCGCCCAGGCTCATGCTGCCCGACGCGACCCTCAGGCCGCCCACGACCGCAATGCCGACGTAGCTGAGGTAGGACACGAACTGCATCGCGGGGAAGATGATGCCGGACACGAACTGCGCGCCGAAGCTGGCCTTGTACAGGGCCTCGTTGCGCTCCTCGAAGCGCTCCAGCATGTCGGCATCGCGGCCGAAGACCCGCACCAGGTCATGACCGGAGAAGGATTCCTCGATCTGGCCGTTCAGCTCACCGGTGTTCTTCCACTGCGCTGCGAACAGCTTCTGGCTGCGCGCGCCGATCACGCCGGCGGCGGCACCTGACAGCGGCAGCGCGATGAGGGCGATCAGGGCCAACTGCCAGGAGACGATGAACATCATGATGACGATGCCGAGCACGGTCAGCAGCGAGCTGATGAGCTGCGCGAACGCCTGCTGCAGCGCCTGCTGGACGTTGTCGACGTCATTGGTCACCCGGGACAACACGTCACCGCGCTGGCGGGTGTCGAAGTAGTTCAGCGGCAGCCGGTTGAGCTTCTTTTCCGTGTCGTCGCGGAGCTGCCGGATGACCTTCATGACGATCCTGTTGAGGACGTAGCCCTGGAGCCAGAGGAAGATGTTGGCCACGAAGTACATCAGCAGCACGGCTGAAATCAGGACGGTCAGCTTCTGGAAGTCGATGCCGGTTCCGGGCACGAGCTGCATCCGCGAAATCATGTCCGCGAAGTTGTTCTGGCCCTGCGCCCGCAGCCCCTCCACGAACTGGTCCTTGCTGACGCCGGCCGGCAGCTGCTTGCCCACCACGCCGCCGAAGATGACGTCCATGGCCTGGCCCAGCACCTTCGGGGCAATGACGTTGAGGATCACCGAGATGATCACCATGCCCACCACGACGTAGATGCCGGCGGCTTCCGGTTTCAGCAGGCCCATGAGCCGCTTGGCGGAAGGCAGGAAATGCTGCGCCTTCTTGGCGGGCATCGCACCGAACATGCCGCCGTCGGCCTCGCCCGGCTTGAACTCCTCCTCGACGAACTCGTCGTCCGCCAGGACAGCGGCCTCGTCTGCTGCTTGAGCCTTCGTGGAGCTCCCGGCGGGATTCCGGCTGCTGCCCTTCTTGTCGGCGCTCATGCCACTTCCTCCACGCTCAGCTGGGACTCAACGATTTCCTGGTAGGTGGGCGACGTTTCGAGGAGTTCCTCGTGCGTGCCGCGGTCCACGATCCTGCCGTTGTCCAGCACCAGGATCTGGTCCGCTTCCGTGATGGTGGAGATGCGCTGGGCAACGATGATGACTGTGGCGTCGGCGGTGTTGCGCTTGAGAGCTGCACGCAGCCGGGCGTCGGTGGCGACGTCCAGCGCGGAGAACGAATCGTCGAACAGGTAGACCTTGGGCCTGGTGACCAGGGCACGCGCGATGCACAGGCGCTGGCGCTGGCCGCCGGACACGTTGGTGCCGCCCTGGGCGATCCGGGATTCGAGACCGGCTTTCTTCTCCTTTACGAAATTGTCACCCTGGGCCACATGCAGGGCGTCCCAGAGTTCGTCGTCGGTGGCTTCCGGCTTTCCGAAGCGAAGGTTGTGCTCGATGGTGCCGGAGAACAGGTAGGGCCGCTGCGGAACGAGGGCAACGCGCTTGGTGATCTCCGCACGGTCCAGCTCGCTGACGGGAACCCCGTCGAGGAGGACTTCGCCGTCGGCCACGTCGTAGAGGCGCGGCAGCAAAGACAGCAGGGACGTCTTCCCGGCGCCGGTGGAGCCGATGATCGCCACAGTCTCCCCGGGCCGGGCCGTAAAGCTGATGTTGCTCAGGACCGGGGCCTCGGCGCCAGGGTAGGCGAACGTGACGTTTCGGTACTCCACCACGCCCTCCAGCTGTCGCGGCATGACCGGGTGCTGGGGGTCGTGGATTGACGGTTCGACGTCGAGCACCTCGCCGATGCGGTCTGCGCAGACGGACGCGCGCGGAATCATCATGGCCATGAAGGTGCCCATCATCACTGCCATGAGGATCTGGAGCAGGTACTGCAGGAATGCGGTGAGTGAGCCGACCTGCATGTCGCCCGAGTCCACCCGCTGCCCGCCGAACCAGAGCACGGCCGCGGTGGACAGGTGCAGGATCATGCCAATGGCAGGGAACATCAGGACGAACAGCGCGCCGATCTTGAGCGACACATCAGTCAGTTCCTTGTTGGCCTGGCCGAAGCGCTCCGTCTCATAGGGTTCCCTGACGAAAGCCCGGACCACCCGGATGCCGATGATCTGCTCGCGCAGGACCTCATTGATGCGGTCGATCTTCTTCTGCATGGAGCGGAACAGCGGCATCAGGCGCACCACGATGTAGCCAACCACCACGACCAGGATGGGGACAGAGACCCAGACCAGCCAGGAGAGGTTGATGTCCTCGCGCAGGGCCATGATGATGCCGCCGATGCACATGATCGGCGTGGACACCATAAAGTTCAGGCCCATCAGCACCAGCATCTGGACCTGCTGGACGTCGTTCGTGCCGCGGGTGATCAGGGTAGGTGCGCCAAACGCGTTGACGTCCTTGGCCGAGAAGCTGGTTACCTTGCGGAAAACGCCGCGACGGAGGTCGCGGCCCACCGCCATGGCTGTCCTCGAGCCGAAGTACACGCCGGCAATGGCGGCGCCCACCTGGACAAGTGCCACAAGGAGCATGACCGCCCCGGTACGCCAGATGAAATCGGTGTCGCCCCGGGAAACGCCTTCGTCAATGATCTGGGCGTTGAGGCTGGGCAGGTAGAGGGCCGCAATGGTGGACGCCAACTGGAAGGCGATGACAGCTAGGATGTACGGCAAATACGGTTTGGAGTAACGCCGTATGAGGGTGACGAGCATGCTCACGGATCCTTCGGGAGAGCGCGAATTAGTTAAGAGAAGTAATAACAGACAGGACTGACAGCCCAAGCCTTCCAACTCTACGAAATCTGTTGCCCCTGTGGAACGTCGCCGGCGAAGATCATCCCAAGGGACGATGCCGGCTCACACGTGCCTACCGGAAGCCCGGACGGACACTGGGCACCCAAGGAGGTCCCGCCGTCGTACTCCCTGCCCGCCTGACCGGAGTTTTTGTCCAGATATCGGCCCCAAATGGGGGCTTAGCGGCCATTATCTGGACAAAAACTCCAGTCGTACGTCAGCTACTCGCCGCGGTGCTTGCCGTGCGAGGCGATGTAGTGCGCGGCGGCGCTCTGGAGCTTGCGTTCCTTGGCGAGCCGGCGGCTTAGCGCCTTCAGTTCGTCGCTGACCCGGGCCTGCTCCTGCGCGATGATCCGAAGCTGCTCGGCCTGCCGGGCCACGGCATTCAGGGCACTGGTCAGCTGGAGCTGCTGCTCCGCGAGAAGCCCCTGCGTTTCCTGGATGAGCGGCACCAGGTCCGAAGGCTTGTTGTGCAGCTCAGCCAGCAGGGTGCGTGCGCGTGCCGGCGGTTCGTTCATCGGCAGTACGGGCTCTGGGGTCTGCTGCCGGCCCGCCAGGTAGGAGGGCGCCTTGGCGTCGTCGGCCAGCTGGCGGGTCAGGACCTCGGCGAACTCACGCTCGAGGTCGTCGTCGGCATACTCAGCGGCCGCTGGCGTGGAGTCGGCAGCAGCCTCCGGACGGATGTCAACGGTCCGTCGCAGCGGCTGTTCCTTGATCAGGAGCACGGCGATGAGGGCAACCACCGCAATGACGCCGGCAATCAGGAAGATCTCGGCCGTAGCATCGCCGTAGGCCGCCCGCATGATGTCCCGGATCGGGGCGGGCATGTCGGCCAGGTCGAGGCTGGCACCGGACGAGCCGGAGCCTGCCTTGATGCCGGCGTCGGCAAGGCCCTGGGTCGCCAGTTCCTTGACCCGGTTGCTCATGATCGCGCCCAGCACGGACACGCCGATCGCGCCGCCCACGGAGCGGAAGAAGGCCACGGAAGCACTGGCGGTGCCGATGTCGCTGGCGCTGACGGTGTTCTGCACGGCGAGGACGAGGTTCTGCATGAGCATGCCGAGCCCGAGGCCCAGGATTGCCGTGAAGATTCCGGACTGCCACAGTTCGGTGGTGTGGTCCATGGTGCCGGCGAGGCCCAGACCGCCGATCAGCAGCACGGAGCCGGCGACCAGGTAACGCTTCCATTTGCCGGTCCGGCTGATCAGCTGCCCGGAAGCCACGGAGCCGATCAGGTTGCCGGCGATCATGGGCAGGGTCAGGAGTCCGGCCTCGGTAGGTGTTGCACCACGTGCCACCTGGAAGTACTGGCCCAGGAAGGTGGAGGAGCCAAACATCGCCACGCCCACTGCCACAGAAGCCCAGATGGCCAGGGCGGTGGTGCGCTCGGAGATGATCTTCAGCGGAATGATGGGCTGCTCAACCTTGGATTCAACCACCACGAGCAGTGCCAGCAGCACGACGCCGCCACCCACCATCAGTGCCGACTGCCACGACCACCAGTCATAGTAGTCGGGGTTGCCGGCGAACGACACCCAGATGAGGAGGAGACTGACGCCGGTGGTCAGAAGGATGGAGCCGAGCCAGTCGATCTTCGCAGACCGCTTGACGTGCTGGATTTTGAGGGTGATCTGGAGCAGGATCAGGGCGACGACGGCGAGCGGCACGCAGACGAAGAACGTCCAGCGCCAGCCAAGAGGGCTGTCAACGATGAAACCGCCAAGCAGCGGTCCGCCGGCCGTGCCGACGGCCATGACTGCACCCATGTAGCCGGAATACTTTCCGCGGTCGCGGGGCGGGATCATGGAGCCGATGATCGCCTGGGCCAGCGCGGTCAGGCCGCCCATGGCGATGCCCTGGACAACGCGGGCTGTCAGCAGCAGGGGAATGGTCTGGGAAAGGCCGGCCATCACCGACCCCGCAACGAAGATCACGATGCTGAGCTGGACGAGGACCTTCTTGTCGAACAGGTCAGCGAGCTTGCCCCAGATCGGGGTGGTGGCCGCGTTGGCCAGGAGTGCTGCGGTGATGACCCACGCGAAGTCCGTCTGCGTGCCCTTGAGCTCGGACATGATGGTGGGCAGCGCGTTGGCCACAATGGTGCTGCTGAGGATCGCGGTGAAGAAGGCAGCCAGGAGCCCGGTCAGGGCCTCCATGATCTGCCGGTGCGACATGGGACCTTGCGGCGGGTGGGCCGAGGGGCGTGACGTGGCCGTCCCGGAGACGGCAGCGTGGCTAGCCAATGAACTGCTCCTTGCGTTTGGTAGTGGTTGCGATGGGGCCGGCCGTCGTTGCCCGGGCGGATTCCCGGAGGGATTCCGAGAGTTTGCACAGTATTTTCGCCGTCTCCTCCGCGTCCTGCTGGCTCCAGTCCTGCAGGAATTCCTGCAGCGTGGCCACGCGGTGCTCCTCGATCTCGACGAGTTTGGCGCGGCCGGTGTCGGTGAGGGCCACCAGCTGGGCGCGGCCGTCGTCGGGGTCCGGCCGGCGGTGCACCAGCCCGTGTTCCTCAAGTTCTGCGATGTGCCGGCTCAGGACGGGAGCGCTCACGCCCAGCCGTGCGGCCAGGTGCGTGGCACGGGATTCCTTCTCCCCCACGAACCGGAGAACGCCCTGCAGCGCGATTCCTGCTTCCAGCCCGCGCGAGTTGGAGAGTGCCACGCACCGGACCGCGCGCTGGAGATCGAAGATCTGGCGCACGAGTTCGGCCGCGGTGTTTGGCTCAACTGCCATGATGATTGCCCCTTACTGCTTGCCTTAGGCAACTATAGCAGTAAATGGTTGCTTTTGGAAACTAAGCATATGGGGACCTGCGCAGCCGGCCCGTTAAACGCAGCAGCGCGAACGGACAGTTGAGGCCCCAAATCCCTGTGGAAATGGGGCCTCAACGGTCCGTTCGCGCTGGAAGAGCGTCCGTGGAAGGGCGCGGGGTTTAGGCGTCCAGGTGGGTGGGGGCGAACATCTTGAGCAGGGTTTCGACGACGACGACGTTTGGGCCGTCCGCGGCGAAGCCCGCCTTGAGCGCGTCCCCCACGTTTTCCGGTGCGACCCGGGTGGCTGGAACCCCGAAGGATTCGGCCAGCCTCACGAAGTCCGGCCGGGCGAGTTCGGTGGCCGTGGCCTTGCCGAAGGCACCCACCATGTATTCGCGCAGGATGCCGTAGCCGCCGTCGTCCACGATGAGCCAGGTGACCGGAACGTTGTGCTGCTTGGCCGTGGCGAGTTCGGCGATGGAGTACATGGCTGAGCCGTCGCCGGAGACGGCGAGCACGCGGGCCGAAGCCGCAGACTTGCCCACGGTTTCCAGACCCACGGCACCGCCGATCGCCGCCGGGAACCCGTAGCCCAGGCCACCGGCACCCTGGGCTGAGTGGAACTGGCCCTCGCGGGCGTCCCAGCAGCTCCAGCCCCAGTACGCCGAGATGGTCATGTCCCAGAACGTCTGCATGTCCGCCGGAACAGCATCACGGATGTCGGCCATGAACTTCAGTTCCTTGGCCAGGTCCTGCGATTCCAGCCGTTCCTTGACCTTGCCCAGCGACTCCCGGACGAGGTCCTCCGGCGATGTTCCGTGCCAGTCGGCCCGGGCGTCGGAGGGCACCACCAGTGAAGCGTCGAGTGCCGCGAGCGCCTGCCCGGCGTCGGCGCGTATCCCGAGGCCAGGCCGGTTGGATTCCAGCACGCGGGGTTCGGCGTCGATCTGGATGATCCTGCCGCGCGGTTCGAAGGTGAAGTAGTTGGACGTCACCTCGCCCAGCGAGGAGCCGATGACCACCAGGACGTCGGCGTCCTCCAGGAGGTCCGTCATGTGGCGGTCCTCGATCCAGGACTGCAGCGACAGTTCATGGTTCCACGGGAAAGCCCCGTTGCCGCCGGGCGTGCAGATGACGGGTGCCCGGAGTTTTTCCGCAATCGACAGCAGCGATTTTTCCGCCCGGCCGCGGCGGGCTCCGCCGCCGGCGATGATGGCGGGACGCTCCGCCGTCGACAGCCATTTCACGGCTTCCCGGACAAGCTCGACGCGCGGCGGGTTGTCCGCTGCTTCTGCCAGCGCATCCTCAACGGGCGGGACCAGGATGGGGTCCAGCAGCACATTCTGCGGGACTTCCAGCCATACCGGGCCCTGCGGCGAGGAGATCGCCTCCGTCCAGGCGTCCTGGATGGCGGACGGGATGCCTGAGGCGTGCTGGATCAGGCGCTGGCTCTTGGTGACGTTGGCGGCCGACGCCTTCTGGTCATCCAGCTGGTGCAGCATGCCTTTCCGGCGTGCGCCCAGGCCCTCGAGCGGGATTTGGCTGGCCACAACCACCATGGGCACACCCGTGGCGTAGGCTTCCTGCAGCCCGGCGAGCGATGTCAGCGCACCCGGCCCGGTGGACAGGAACAGCACGCCCACCTCTCCCGTGGCCCGCGAGTAGCCGTCGGCAGCGAAGGCGCTGTTGTTCTCCACACGGGAGGATACGAATTTCAGGTTGCCCCGGCCCATCGCGTCAAAGAGACCCAGTGCGTGCTGGCCGGGAATGCCGAATACCGTCTTTGCGCCCAGCGCCTCCAGGGTCTCGACGACGAGGTCCCCGCCGTTGCGGACACCGGGCCCGGCGCCTGCCCCTGCGGGAGCAGACGCCGCGCCGGAGTCGATGCCGGTCACTTGGAGTACTCCCCCACGACGGCACGGACAGCGCCATTGTCAGCCGATTCGGGCGCGGGCAAGGCTGCCGCGAACCCTGCCGGACGGCGGGCTTCCCGGCCCAGCGACTGGGCGGCGTAGCCGTTCTCGGCGCCGAAGCGGTCCCCGGCGACGGTGTTGTCCGCCATGAGGGTGACGAGCTCGTAGGCCACGTGGCTGGCGGCCACGCCGGTGATCTCGGCGTGGTCGTAGGCCGGGGCCACTTCAACGACGTCGGCGCCGACGAGGTTCATACCGCGGAAGCCGCGGATGATCTCCAGCAGTTCGCGGCTGGTGATGCCGCCGGCTTCCGGCGTGCCGGTTCCGGGCGCGTGGGCGGGATCCAAAACGTCGATGTCCACGGAGATGTACAGGGGACGGTTTCCGATCCGGTCGCGGACCTTGGCCACTGTCTCGAGGACGCCCTGGTAGTAAACGTCAGCGGAGGTGACGATGCCGAACCCGAAGCGGTGGTCGTCGTCGAGATCCTTCTTGCCATACAACGGGCCGCGGGTGCCGATGTGGCTGATGGCCTCCGTGTCCAGGATGCCTTCCTCCACGGCCCGGCGGAACGGCGTGCCGTGAGTGTACTCCGCGCCGAAGTAGGTGTCCCAGGTGTCCAGGTGGGCATCGAAGTGCAGCATGGCGATGGGGCCGCCGGCGCGCTCAGCGGCGGCGCGCAGGAGCGGCAGCGCGATGGTGTGGTCACCGCCCAGAGTGAGCAGCTTGCTCCCGGCAGCAGTCAGGTCAAGGGCGTTCTGCTGGATGGTCTCGATGGCCTCGTTGATGTTGAACGGGTTTACCGCCATGTCGCCGGCGTCGGCCACCTGGCAATTCTCGAACGGGCTGACGTCCCAGGCCGGGTTGTAGGGACGGAGCAGCCGGCTGGCCTCGCGGACGTGGTTTGCCCCGAAGCGGGCACCCGGACGATATGAAACGCCGGAGTCAAAGGGCACGCCCACCACGGTGACGTCCGACTTGGCCACCTGGTCCAGGCGCGGCAGGCGGGCATAAGTTGCCGCCCCGGCGTAGCGGGGAATACGGGATGAATCGATGGGGCCAAGGTTGCCATTGGCTTCGATGCGCAGCTCTTCCAAAGGAACGCCTCTCCTTCGAGGATGGATTGTCCGGGCGTGGGTTGTGACAGTCATCATACACTCGAAGTTGTCCCGTGTGCACCGGTTGTTTACAAAAAGCAGAGGTGGGCACAGAAAGCCCGGCCGCCGGAAGTGGCGGCCCCGGGCATTCACCAAGAGGAGTGCTACCGGCTGGCGGCTGGCACCAGTACCCAGAGAACCTCGACAGGCTCATCGGTCGGATTGACCCAGGTGTGCGGTTCCCGTCCGGGGAAGGTGACGGTATCGCCGGTGGTCAGCTCATACTCCTCGTTAGTGAGGATGAGCTTGATGGTCCCCTTAATCACGTGGAGGACATCGACGTCGCAGTCGACGGCGTAAAGTTCCGATTCGCCGCGGCCCCGCGGATCGATGACGGCCTGGATGATCTGCACGCGCCGTTCGGACCGGGCGGTCAGCAGCCGCTCGACGATCCCCTCCCCGCCGAGGGATATGCGGGGACCGGAGTCCCGCTTGGTCAGGTGGGTTTCCGGGGCGGCAAAGAGGTCGCCAATGGAGATCGACAGAACCTGGCACAGCGTCACAAGCGAGGCCACGGACGGGGAGGTCAGATCCCGCTCCACGCGGCTGAGGAAGCCTTTGGTCAACCCGGTCGCGTCGGCCACCTGCTCGATGGTGAGCCGCTGGGACTGGCGCGCGGCACGGATTCTTGAACCGATGGCAACCGGAACATTGCTCGGCTCAACTGGTAGTGCCTTCATCTACGAACCTTTCACGGCCGGCCGCCCGGCCCCATCATTTGAGTCATATTATCGGGCCGCCCCTTCTGTGACGCGGGACGAACCGCGTCACAGACCTTTGCGTCTTGACTGTTACTCGAATCACAGCCTACGCTTTCATGCAACAAGTGTTGCTTGTAGCACAACTCCCACGAGGAGACGTCCAGCAAGGAACCCCGCGTTCCCCCGATTTCCGTTCAGTGCAGCGCCATCCGGTCAGCCCGTTCCTCGGGGCGGCCCGCAAGCTGCCAAAGCTCCAAGGATCCCCAAGTCATGGACGCAAGTTTCGTTAATATCGCAATCGTGGTGGTCTACCTGGCCGCCATGCTGGCCTTCGGCTGGTGGGGCAAGTCCCGCACCAAGAACAACAGCGACTTCCTAGTGGCCGGCCGTCGCCTGGGGCCGTTCCTCTACACCGGAACCATGGCAGCCGTGGTTCTCGGCGGCGCTTCCACCGTCGGCGGCGTCGGCCTGGGCTACAAGTTCGGCATCTCGGGCATGTGGCTCGTGGTGGCCATTGGAGCCGGCGTCCTGCTGCTGAGCCTGCTTTTCGCCGGAACCATCCAGAAGCTGAAGATCTACACCGTGTCCCAGATGCTATCGCTGCGCTACGGCAGCCAGGCCACCCGGACATCCGGCATCATCATGCTCGCGTACACCCTGATGCTGTGCGCCACCTCCACGAGCGCGTACGCCACCATCTTTGTGGTCCTGTTCGGCTGGGACCGTGCGCTGGCCATCGCGATCGGCGGCGCCATCGTGCTGGTGTACTCGACCATCGGCGGCATGTGGTCAATCACCCTCGCCGACCAGGTCCAGTTCGTCATCAAGACCGTGGGCATCTTCGTCCTTATGCTGCCCTTCACGCTCAACGCAGCCGGGGGCATGGACGGCATCCGCAGCCGGGTGGACGCCAGCTTCTTCCAGATCGACGGCATCGGCGTGCAGACGATCATCACCTACTTCGTCGTCTACACCCTGGGCCTGCTGATCGGCCAGGACATCTGGCAGCGTGTGTTCACCGCCAAGACGCCCACGGTTGCGCGGTGGGGAGGCGCCACTGCCGGCGTCTATTGCATTATGTATGGCGCAGCAGGAGCCATGATCGGCCTCGCCGCACGCGTGGCGCTGCCGGCCATCGACGTCGCCACTGCAGGCAAGGACGTGGTCTACGCCGAGGTGGCCCAGAACCTGCTGCCCGTCGGCATCGGCGGCCTGGTCCTCGCCGCCGCCGTCGCCGCCATGATGTCCACCGCTTCGGGCGCGCTGATCGCTGCCGCCACCGTGGCGCGTGCGGACGTGCTGCCGTTCGTCGCCGGCTGGTTCGGCAAGACCGTCAACACGGACGACTCCGACAACCCCGAGCACGACGTCAAGGCCAACCGCATGTGGGTCCTCGGGCTGGGTATCGTGGCCATCCTGATCGCCATCATCACCAAGGACGTCGTCGCGGCCCTCACCATCGCCTACGACATCCTGGTGGGCGGCCTCCTCGTGGCCATTCTTGGCGGACTCGTCTGGAAGCGCGGCACAGGCATCGCTGCCGCGGCGTCCATGGGGGTCGGCTCCGTGGTAACGCTCGGGACCATGATCGTCCTGGAGATCAATGCCAAGGCACCGCTGGACGGCGTCTTTGCCAACGAGCCGATCTATTACGGCCTGCTTTCCTCTGCCGTGGTCTACGTCGCTGTGTCGCTGCTGACCAGGCCCACGGACCCCGCGGTCATGGATCGCTGGTACCGCCGGGTGGCCGGCAGGGAAACCGAGGAAGTGCCGGTTTCGGCGGCTGCCCGGTGAGCTTCCCTGTGAGCTGCTGCCGGCAGCTTTAGCAACAACGCACGACGACGGCGGTGCCTTCCAGCACGAGGAGGCACCGCCGTCGTGGTTTAAGGAGTTGGGCCGAAGCAGGAGGGAAAGGTTCAGGGATGAAACGGACGTTTAGGCTTCGTAGCCTTCCCCTTCGCGGAACTCGTCGTCCGCGTCCAGCGGAACAACCCGTTCATCGTCGTCCACTGCCTCGGAGTTGGCGGGAACAACCCTCTCCTCGGAATCGAGGAATTCGTCTTCCGCGTCCCAGTCCTCGTCCACCGTCGCGTCCTCGGCGAAGTCGTAGGCGGGATCAGACTCGATGGTGTTGCGGGTGTCCGGCTCGGGGTGCGATCCGTTGGTGTTCATCAGGCAGACCTCCGTGTGGTTGGACTTCCGTACCCGCCGTCGGCGGGGCACATTTTCATCAGATCACCGCCGGTGCAGGCGGTCAAGGGCGGGCTCGCAGGCCGGCCGCGGTCCCTCCGCGGGCGCAGTTATTGAGGTCTCCCTAAACTTCCGGCTGAGGTTTACCGGCCGAAAATCCGCGGAATTGCGGGGTAAGCTGGGCGGTGCAATGGGGCCGCACCATGTCCCATCGAGCCCAGGAGTTCCCGTGTCTCAGCACGCAAAATCTGACCCGCATGCCACCGGCAAACCGCATCCCGCGTCGCCCGCCTCAGGCAACGGTGCTGCACACCGTCCGGAGCCCACATCCCTTCCGGAGCCCACCGGCGCGGACATCAAGCGCTGGCGCCAGTATCTCGCCGACGAACGGGCCGAGGCTGCCGTCTACCGTGACCTCGCCCAGAACCGAACCGGCGAAGAACGCGCCATCCTCCTGGCCCTCGCCGAAGCCGAAGGCCGCCACGAGGCGCACTGGCTGAAGCTGCTGGGCGAGCACGCGGGCAAACCGCGGCACGCCTCCTTCCGCAGCCGCCTCCTGGGCTTTCTCGCCCGGCACTTTGGGTCCGTATTTGTGCTCGCCTTGGCGCAGCGGGCCGAGGGCCGCTCCCCGTACACCAAGGAACCGTCGGCCACTCCCGCAATGGCGGCCGACGAACAGATCCACGAGGAAGTGGTCCGCGGCCTGGCAACGCGCGGCCGCAACCGGTTGGCCGGCACGTTCCGCGCCGCCGTCTTCGGAGCCAACGACGGCCTGGTCAGCAACCTCTCACTGGTCATGGGCATGGCCGCCACGGGCGTTGGCACCGGCGTGGTCCTGCTCAGCGGCATCTCCGGGCTCCTGGCCGGCGCGTTCTCCATGGGCGCCGGCGAATTCGTGTCCGTCCGTTCCCAGCGTGAGCTGCTGGCTGCGACCCGCCCCACCCAGGTGACACTCGTGGCGGCACCCCAACTGGACATCGAACACAACGAACTCCTGCTGGTCTACCTGGCCCGCGGCATGTCCCGGGAGGCAGCAGAACACCGCGTGGCCGAGCGCATGGGCCTCTTCACGTGCGACTGCGATCCAAGCCTCTCGCTCCATCCCGAGCTGCCCGAGACCGAGGACGAGCACGAAGCTGTGGGCACGGCCTGGGGCGCCGCGCTCTCGAGTTTCTGTTTCTTTGCCTCTGGCGCAATCGTGCCCGTCATTCCTTTCCTTTTCGGCATGACCGGAATGGGCGCCCTCATCGCGGCGGCGGTCCTGGTGGGTATCGCCCTGCTGGCCACCGGCGGCACCGTTGGCCTGCTGTCCGGCACCTCGCCGCTGACCCGGGGCCTTCGGCAGCTCGCCATCGGGCTGGGGGCGGCCGGTGTCACCTACCTCCTGGGCATGGCGTTCGGCGCGGTCATCGCCTGAGCTGTGATCGCCTGATGGGTTTGGCGTCCGGCGCTGTGGCTGCTGGGGCCGTGGCTGCCGGTGCCGTGGTTGCCTGACTCCCCGGCAGGTTTCATGGCGGGGCGGGCGGAGCTGTACAGTGAGCCTGTTTGCCTAGTGCTTGCTTGATGAGTGCTTTGTTTTGCCTGTTGCTTGTTTGATGCGTGCCTAGTTTTCCTGGCGCTTCTTTTGCTTTGTGATTGTTTGCCGGCGCCTGATCCCCTGATGGAGGCGACGCGGCAGGGGAATGCCGTGAAAGGGGCGCAGTGGAGGGTCAAGACCCCGGGTCCAGTCAACCCCGGCACCGGCACCAGCCGCGCCACTCGGGTCCGGCCACCGCAGCGGCCAGGTTTATCCGCCGCCTCATTGTGCTCGCCGCCCTCGGTTGTGCGGCGTTCCTCGCGGCGGCCATGGCGTACGGGGACCCCCGTTTCGCGGGTGTGCTGAACTTCCGCCTTGGTTCCGGGGAGCAGGCCGAGTCGCGGCAGGATGAGGCCCGGCCGGATGAGTCCGGGCAGGACCCTGCCGGGCAAGATCAGAGCGGGCAGGACCCTGCCGGGCAAAATCAGAGCGCGCCGGACGGTGGGGCCGGCACGTCCGCGGACTCAGGCCGCGCCGTCGGCGCACCTCCGCCGGGCTTCGAGGAAGCGGCCACTCCCCTGGGCTCGCCGCAGCCGCCTCCGGAGCCCAGCGACTCGTACAGGTTCCTGGCCGTGAACAGCGACGGCTCCCCCGTGGGCTACTCGCCGTGCCGTCCGCTGCATTATGTGGTGAATGCCGGTCTGGCGCCGGAGGGGGCTGCGGGCGTGGTTCCGCTGGCAATCCGGGCCATCTCCAAAGCCACCGGCATCCAGTTTGTCAACGACGGCGCCACCGATGAGCAGCCCTCGGACCAGCGCGCCCCCTACCAGCCCGGCACCTACGGCGAGCGATGGGCGCCGCTCCTCATCAGCTGGACCACGCCGGACGCGGTGCCCAAGCTCAGCGGCAAGGTCATCGGGACCGGCGGCAGCACGCACTACAGCTACGGGAACGGGCCCAAGAGTTTTGTCACGGGGAGCCTGGAGCTGGATGCGCCGCAGATGGCCGCGGAACTGGAACGCCCGGACGGCACCGCCTACGCCACCGCCGTCATCCTGCATGAACTGGGCCACGTGATGGGTTTGGAGCACGTAAACGACCCCGTGCAGCTCATGTACCCGGAGATCGGTGCCCCCGACGGCCTGGCCGCCGGCGACCTGAACGGCCTGTATCAGCTGGGCAAGGCCCCCTGCCGCAAGGACCTGTAGGCAGGATTGCCGCCCGGGGGTTCATCCGCTGAGGACGGCGAGCGCCTCGTCCACCGTGTCCACCAGGAAGATCCGCTGCTCCATCGCCCGGCCGGCAGCGAGGCTTTGCAGCATGGGCCAGGCCGGAAACCGCCGCTCCCAGTGTTCGCGGCCCACCAGCACCATAGGCGTCATGGTTTCCGGTGCGCCGTAGTAGTTCTCGCAGGCGTCCTGGAAGATCTCCTGCACGGTACCCGCTGCACCGGGCAGGAACACGATCCCCCCGTTGCAGACCTCAAGCAGAATGGCCTCGCGGACGGCGTTGGCAAAGTACTTGGCGATGTGGGTGGCGAAATAGTTGGGCGGTTCGTGGCCGTAGAACCAGGTGGGAATGCCCAGGGATGGGGTCCCGCCCGGAAAGCGTCCGACGGCGGCTGCCGCAGCGCGTGCCCAGGCAGACACCGAGGGGCGGAAGCCAGGGACGGCCGCCAGTTCACGGAGCACGTCCTGGAAATCATCGTCGCTGGCCGTGCTGAGGTAGGCACCCAGGTTGGCGGCCTCCATCGCCCCGGGTCCGCCGCCGGTAGCCACCAGGTGACCCTTGCGGGCCAGGAGCCGGCCCAGAGCGGCAGCGGCGGCGAAGCCGCCGGTCCCCCGCTGCAGGGCATGGCCTCCCATGACGCCGACAATGGAACGGCCCCCGCTGTTGAGGCTGCGGACGAATTCCTCCAGGGCATCACCGACGGCGTGGTCGTGCAGGGATGCGGCGAGGGTGGAATCGAGGCGGTTGCGCTGGCCGGGGCGGATGCTCCATTGGTAGACCAGGGCGTCGGGGGTTTTCTCATACGGCTCATCGACGATGCCCGAGTACAGCTCTTGCGGGGTGTAGAGCCCGGCCCTGTACGGGTTAAATGGAACGCCGGTGAGCCGCGGAAAGATCAGGGCGCCCCGGCTGCGGAGTAAAGCCTCCACGCCCGGGTCGAACGTGCAGCCCAGGAAAATCGCACCCTCCGCGTCCAGGGCAGCCAGGGCAGTGCCCCGTCCCCGGAGGTCAAGGGACTGCGCGTGCCAGCCGTGCATCGCCCTGGCCCCGGCGCCCACCAGCCGGTCGAACCTGGCGACGCTGTCCACTTCAAGGGTCCGCGGGCTGGGGTTCAGGCTGCCGGAGGGGTTCATGATGCCCAGCCTAGTGCGGTGTCCTGCCACGCAGCCGGAGCGAACGGAGCCACCCGGGTAGCAGCTGTGCGTTGCCAGCGATGGGAAGGCCCACAACTGCTACCCGGTTGAAAGGAACGTGGCAACAACCGGGCTCAGGAGACCTGGAGGCCGCCGTTGATGTCGTAGGTGGCGGCGGTGATGTAGCCCGAGTCAGCACCGAGCAGGAAGGAGATCAGCGCAGCCACTTCCTCGCGGGTGCCCACGCGGCCCATCATGATGCCCTCGGACATCTGGGCCTTGCGCTCCTCGGTCAGCGTGCCACCCATGATGTCGGTGTCGATCGGGCCCGGGGCAATCGCGTTTACGGTCACACCGAACTCTCCCACCTCGCGGGCCAGGGCCCGGGTGAAGCCGATGATGCCGGCCTTGGAGGCGCTGTAGGCCACCTTGGAGTAGGTGCCGCCGCCGCGCTGGGCGGAGATGGAGGAGATGCTCACGATGCGGCCCACCTTGCGCTCGATCATGCCCTTGAGCACCCGCTGGGACACAACGAACGTGCCGCGCATGTTGATGGCGAAGACCTTGTCCCACTCGGCAACGGTGGTTTCCATGAAGGGGGTCGGGGAGCTGATGCCGGCCAGGTTGGCGAGCGCCACGATCGGCGGCAACGATCCCTCGACTTCGGTGATCGCCCGGTCCACGGATGCTTGGTCGGAGACGTCGGCGCCAACGCCGATCGCCTTCACGGCACGGTTGGCTCCGATCTCCGCTGCGGCGGCCTTCGCGTCCTCGGCGTTGATGTCCAGGATCGCGATGGACCAGCCTTCGCCGGCCATGCGGTCAGCCGCTGCGCGGCCGATGCCGCGGGCGGACGCCGCGCCGGTCAGTACAACGGTGCGTTCTGCGGGGAAGGGGGTGGTTGAGCTCATTGCTGGTATTCCTTCGTGTGGTTCTCGGACGGGTCTTTAGCGGTTCGGAACGTCTGGGCTGGCCTTGACTGCTGGTTCCAGCGCCGCATCGCCTTCGGGGCGCCTGCGGGCATAGAGGTAGGTGGCCACAGCAGTGACGCACAGGCAGAAGGAGAGGAACAGCAGGCCGCTCTGGTTGTTGCCGGTGGCGTCCTTCAGCAGGCCGACGGCGTACGGGGCCACGAAGCCGCCGAGGTTGCCCAGCGAGTTGACCATCGCAAGGCCGGACGCCGCTGCTGCGCCGGTAAGGGCGGCGGACGGCATGGACAGGAACGGGGCAATGGCTCCGTAGATGCCCATGGCCGAGACGGTCAGGGCGGTGAGCGCCAGGACAGGGTTGACCGGGAGGAGGTAGCCGGCGGCCAGGAGCCCCACGCCGGCCAGGACCATGCTGACGGCCGTGTGCCAGGCGCGCTTTCCGGTCCTGTCGGCGCGCCTGCTCCAGAAGTAGACGAAGACCGCGGCGATGGCGTAGGGAACCAGGACAATGAATCCGACCTCGGCGGTGGAGAACTTGCCCAGGGCGGCGACGATGGTGGGGAGCCACAGGCCCAGGCCATAGATGCCGCAGACGAGGCCAAAATACAACGACGAGTAGACGAGGGTGCGCTTGTCCTTGAGGCCGGCCAGGAAGTTGTGATTGCCGCCCTTGGACTTGGCTGCGAGTTCGGCGTCCATGGTGGTGGCCAGCCATTCGCGTTCGTCGGCGTTGAGCCACTTTGCATCCCGCGGGCGGTCCGTCATGAGGATGGGGGTCAGCAGGCCGAGCAGGATTGCGGGAATGCCTTCGACAATGTACAGCCACTGCCAGCCTTGCAGGCCGAGGACGCCGTCCATCTGGAGCAAGAGGCCCGAGACGGGTGCGCCGAGGGCGTTGGAGACGGGCTGGGCGAGGATGAAGATGCCCAGGACGGTGACGCGCTGCGCGGCGGGGAACCACAGCGTCAGGTAGAAGAGGATGGCAGGGAAGAATCCGGCTTCGGCGGCTCCGAGCAGGAACCGGACGATGAAGTAAGTGCTTTCGCCGTTCACCAGGGCCATCGCTGTGGCGAAGAGGCCCCAGGTGATGAGGATGCGTGCCAGCCATTTTCGGGCGCCGAACTTGTACATGCCGGCGTTGCTGGGCACTTCCAGGAGGGCGTAACCCAGGAAGAAGATACCTGCGCCAAGGCCGTAGGCAGCGGCCGTCAGGCCGATGTCCTCGCTCATGGTCAGTTTGGCGAACCCTACGTTGTTGCGGTCAAGGTACGCGACGAAGTAGAGGAGAACGATCAGCGGCATGACGCGGCGGCGGACTTTGCGGAGCGTGCGGTCTCCAAGCTCGCCGAGTCCGGAGGACTTTGTGGTTAATGAAGTCATCATCGACCTTCTGTCTGTCGGTTCCCGGACCGGCGGCTTCGCGGGCGGGAATCGGAGTTTGTCTTTGTGGGGCTCTGTCCGCTTGGGGGCAAATATCTGGTTTATCTGATGTCAGACATCTGACGGAGGAGCATGACCAAAAGCATAGGAGGGTGACGAGCGTTACGTCAAGATGAAATAGGTGGCCCCAGCAAAAACCGGCCCAGCAAAAGGCGGAAGTGGTAGACCGGGGAGGCTAGGAGGGCTGGCCGTGAACGTAGCGCTCGTAGTCCTCGAAGGTCTGGTCCATGTGCTCGTCCATGGCCTTGCGGGCCAGCTCGGAGTCGCCGGTGAGGATGCTGTCCAGCACGCGCTGATGGAAGGCGATGGCGTGGCGCTGGATCTCCTCGATGGCCGAGGTCTCGCGGCGGGCACGGTAGAGGGACTGGCCCAGCTGGGCCAGCAGGGCACGGACAAACGGGTTGCCGGAGGCCTTCAACACGGTGTCGTGGAAGGCGATGTCCGCCGCCACGAACCCGTCAAGGTCACCGGCCTGGTGATGGCGCTTCATCTCCGCGATAGAGGCCTGCATCTCCTCGGCGTGCTCTGGAGTGTGGCGGCGGGCGGCGAGCGCTGCGGCGCCGGTTTCCACCATGCGCCGAACCTCGATGAGGCCGCGGGAAACCTGGTCGTCCGCGTTGCCGTGCGACGCAGCCTTGATGATGGCGTCGAGGCCGGTCCAGTTGTCTGCAGGATTCACAAACGTGCCGCGGCCGGCTTTGACGTACAGGATGTTCTGCGCCCGGAGTGCCTTCAGCGCTTCGCGGGCGGTCAGCCGGCTGACGTCGTGGGCCCTGGCGATGTCGGCTTCCGGCGGCAGTGCGTCGTGCGGCTTCAGCCTGCCGTCGAGTATGTCGTCCAGCAAACCGTCGACGAGGTCGTCAACAAGTGTTCTGCGCCCCATCGACTGCCCTACTTTCGCCTTGCCTAATGCTCCCAACACTACCCACACCGGGGCAGACCCGGTAAAACGCGCCCAAAGCGCGTCAGCCTGCGGCCTGCGCGCCCGTAACGTACGAATCCAGCCGGGTGAGCGTCCTGTCGATATTCGCCGGATGGCGGTCCAGATAGCCGGCAAGCCGGAGCAGGAACTTGCCGCGGACCTGCCGTGCATCCCACTGTTCGGTCACCAGTGTTCCGGTCACGCCGCTGCTGTCCGTGGCCGGTTCCAGGAGATAACGCCACACATGTCCGTAGAAGTGGTGCCAGCCGATCCGGCGGCCCTCCTCGAACTCGATGACGGTGTTGAGGATGCGGTAATCGACCTTGACGGTCATCTCCATGCCGAACCTGGCGCCCGGACCGAGCCGCCGCGGGCCGCGCGGCTGTGCACCCTTAACGGTGCCTGAACCGTCGATCACGCTGTGCAGCGCCGGAGTGGCCAGGACTTCGAAGATCCGGTCCGGCGGGGCCGCAACGAAGCGCTCCCGGGACACCAGATAGCGGTTTTTCATCCCGCCAGCCTAACCGCTCACTTTTGGGGCAGAATTTGAGGATGCAGAATTCAACGCGGAATTCAGGAACAGTGCAGAACACAGACGCAGAGCAGAGCACAGAACCAGTCCAGAACCAGGACGCGGCCCGGAGTGCGGCGCCGGGCGAAGTGCGCCGGCCGCGGATCGGCATCCCCGTTCGGCTGAGCAGCTCGGCAGATCCGGACCCGCGGGTGGCGAAGGCCAACACCCTCTTCGGCTGCATCGTCAGCCTCATCCGCGACGTCGGCGGGGAGCCGGTGCTGCTCACCCCTGAGTCGGTCCAGGGTGCCGTGGCCGGGAGCGGCGCGGCCCACAGCCTGACGGCCGATGGCGGGCCTTCCGGCCGCGTTGCGGCGCCGGGCGCGCCCACCAGCGGAACGCCCGACGGCGGAGCACCCGACGGCGTTAAGGCGCCCGACGCGCCCGAGGCGCTTGACGGCGTCGTACTTCCCGGCGGCGGAGACGTTGACCCGCACATCTACGGCGAGGAGCCGGGGCCGGCCCTCTACGACGTCAACACGGAGCAGGACCGGCTGGACTTCGCCGTGGCGCGGCGGGCGCTCGACGCCGGCACGCCGGTGCTGGGAATCTGCCGCGGGCACCAGCTGCTCAATGTGCTGTACGGCGGGACGCTGGTCCAGGACATGACGCCGGGTACCGTGCCGCACCGCCAGATCCCGGCAGCGGCCAGCAGGCCCTGGGTCTGGCACGAGGTGACGATCACCCCGGGATCCAAGGTGGCGAAGATGTATGCCGGCGTCGATAATCCGGAAGGCGGCGGGACAAGTTCTGCAGCCGGGGGTGATGCAGCCACGGGTGATACAGCCGCCGTCGAGGTTAAGATCGCGTCCGGGCACCATCAGGCCGTCGACCGCGTGGCGCCGGGGCTGCTGGTGACCGCAGTGGCGGACGATGGAACAGTAGAGGCGCTGGAGGATCCCGAGCGGTGGGTCGCGTCGGTGCAGTGGCATCCAGAGGCCCTCGAATTGCCAGAGGAGCAGCGGCTTGCCCCGTTCCGGGTGTTCGTGGAGGCTTGCCGCACTCCCTGACTGCCTGCGCTCCCTGACGGCCTGCGCTCCCTGACGGCCGGATTCCGTGGCTGCCGCGTTCCTTGACTGGCCGCGGCTCCCTGCTATGATCAAAAAACAGAGTATGTCCTATCAAACGGACATGGACTGACATACGGGTTTCCTGGACGCAGGAACCCGCAGCACAAAGGGAGCACTCAATGGCGAACCGACTACACCTCAGCATCGACCGCTCGTCGCCGGTGCCGCTGTACCACCAGGTCGTCCAGGGCATTGAAGCTGCCATCCATACCGGCCTGCTGGAACCCGGCAGCCGGCTGGAGAACGAGATTGACCTCGCCGCCCAGCTGAACCTCTCGCGCCCCACCATGCGCAAGGCCATGGACGAATTGGTCCGCTCCGGGCTGCTCGTCCGCAAGCGAGGCGTCGGCACACAGGTGGTGTCGAGCCAGGTTCGCCGCCCCCTTGAGCTGTCCAGCCTGTATGACGACCTGACCAACAACGGCAGCAAGCCCACCACCGAGGTGCTCACCTTTGCGCACGTCGAGGCCGACGCCGCCACCCGGGAAGCACTGCACCTCGCTGCCGGTGCGAAGGTCTACCACTTCACCAGGCTCCGGAAGGTGGGCGGCAAGCCGCTGGCCCTGATGGAGAACTGGGTGCGCGACGACATCACGCACATCGACGAGGACCTGCTGAAGACGCAGGGCCTCTACAGCATCCTGCGCAGCGGTGGCGTGAACTTCCGGCTAGCCACGCAGCGCATCGGCGCCATGGTGGCCAACGACTACCAGGCTCCGCTCCTTGAGACCGAGTCCGGTTCCGCGCTGGTCACCATGGAACGCACCGCCGTCGATGACACGGGGCGGAACGTGGAGACAGGACACCACGTCTACCGCGCAGACTCCTACAGCTTCGAAATGACACTGGTTCAGCGCTAGGGCAGGTCAGCGCCAGAGCTTCCGGAGTAAGAGCCAGCGTAGGAGGGGCGTCCGCCTCCCCCTGCGCCGGGCCGGGCTGCGCCGCACCGACCACCGTACATCGAAAGGGACACGAACTTATGGCCGACTGGGTATACCCCTTGGGCAGTGCAGCCGAAGGCTGCTGGGACGTTTCGCTGGGAACGTCCGACTCGAAAATAGCCGTGGAAGGCTGGGAACACACGGGGCTGAAGGTGGCCACGCTGGCCCCGGGTGCCGCCGTCGAGCTTCCCCCTGCGCAGGAGGAAAGGATCGTCATCCCCCTGAGCGGAGCCTTCACGGCGACCGTTGACGGGCTGGACTATCCCCTTGCCGGGCGGCGCAGCGTCTTCAGCGGCCCCACCGACGTGCTGTACTCCGGAACGGACAAGGCGGTCACGGTCACGTCGTCCGACGGCGGGCGGGTTGCCATTGCGACGGCGCCCGCCAAGGTCCAGTATCCCACCCGCCTGATCACCGCGGCAGAGACGCCGGTGGAGCTGCGCGGAGCCGGGAACTGCTCGCGCCAGGTCCACAACTTCGGCACCCCGGCCGCGCTGGAAGCCGACCGCTTCATCGTGTGCGAGGTTCTCACGCCCGCCGGCAACTGGTCCTCCTACCCTCCCCACAAGCATGACGAGGAGAAGGACGGCGAGACCCGGCTCGAGGAGATCTACTATTTCGAGACGCGGGTGGCTGACATCCCCGGAGCCACCGGCCCGGGCGAGAATGCTGACGCCATCGGCTACCAGCGGGTCTACGCCTCCGACCACCGCCCCATCGATGTTGCAGCCGAAGTCCGCACCGGCGATGTGGTGCTGGTCCCCTACGGCTGGCACGGCCCGGCCATGGCCGCACCCGGCTACGACATGTATTACCTCAACGTCATGGCCGGACCCGGCCGCGTGCGCGACTGGCTCATCAGCGATGACCCGCACCACGGCTGGGTCCGCCAGACCTGGGACAGCCAGAACCTGGACCCCCGGCTGCCGTTCGGGGCGTAGCAGGCGCACTGCCGGCCTGTTCTGCACGCGCACGCCATCGGGCTGGCGCGGGGCTAACGGACGGAAACGGGTCCGACGCCGGCCGGTTCAGCCTGGATTGAACCGGCCGCCTCCGTCTCCCCGCTTGTTTGGGACTCAACAGTTTGGGGCCTGACAGTTGCCTCTGCAGCGATGGCCCGGCGTTTGCTTGCCCTTGCCCCGGCGGCAGCGCCGGCCATCACCAAAAGGCCCAGAACGGTGATCCCGGCCCCCGCCCAGATGGGAGAGGTGTAGCCCAGGCCGGCAGTGATGGTCACACCACCGAGCCAGGCGCCGAGCGCGTTGCCCACGTTGAAGGCTCCGATATTGGCTCCGGAAGCCAGTGTGGGCGCCTTCGCCGCGTACTTCATGACGCGCATCTGCAGGCCGGGGACCGTCGCGAAGCCGAAGCCGCCCAGAAGCAGCAGCGAGGCGATGGTGAGCACCTGGTTGTCGGCGCTCAGGGCGAAAACCACCAGCACCACAACGAGGACCGAGAGCACCGACAGCAGGGTGCGGTCGACGTCGCGGTCGGCCGCCCTGCCGCCAATGGTGTTGCCGATAAACAGGCCCACGCCGAAGACAATCAGCAGCCATGGCACGGTGGAGGCGGCGAATCCGGAAACCTCCGTCAGAGTGAAGGCGATGTAGGTGAAGGCACCGAACATGCCGCCGTAGCCGAGGATGGTCACCAGGATGGAGAGCCACACCTGGCCGGAGCGGAAGGCGCGCAATTCGCTGCGCAGGCCGCCCGGGACGGCCTCGCCGCTCCCGGCCTTGGGCACCAGTGCCAGGATGCCGGCCAGCGCCAGCACGCCGATGCCCGTGATGGCCCAGAAGGTGGAACGCCATCCTGCGGCCTGGCCCAGCAGGGTGCCGAGCGGAACCCCCAGGACGTTAGCGGCTGTGAGGCCGGTGAACATGATGGCGATGGCGGCGGCCTTCTTGGTCGGGGCGACCATGCCTGCTGCCGCCACCGCCCCGATGCCGAAGAAAGCCCCGTGTGCGAGGGCGGCAACCACCCGCCCCGCCATCATCGCCCAGTAGTCGGGGGCGATGGCAGACAGCAGATTGCCGGCGATGAAAAGCACCAGCAGCAGGGCCAGCACGGGCTTGCGTGGGAACCGGGACACTGCCGCGGTGAGTCCCAGCGCCCCCGCCACGACGGCAAGGGCATAGCCGGAGATGAACCAACCGGCGGAGGCTTCGCTCACCTGGAAGTCCGCGGCCACTTCGGGGAGCAGCCCCATGATGACGAATTCGGTGAGTCCGATGCCGAACCCGCCGAGGGCTAGTGCTATCAGGCCAACAGGCATGGATGTGCTCCTTCGGAACTGTACTGAAAGGGGAGCGCGGCGTAAGGTAATACTTGCAGACGCGCTATTTATTACTATGTAAGCAATTGTTGCATAAGCAAATATAGCGCGCAAGCAACTATCTTGTCCGGCGCCCGTGTTTGGGACGGCCGGCGAACCGAAGGAGGAGAGCATGGGCATCAAGGACGACGCCGTCGAGGTGCGTGCGCAGGGGTGGCGCACCTTGGCGGCCCTGCACGGGCTGATCGAGGCGGAGCTGGAACGGTCGCTCCAGGGGCAGGCGCAGCTTTCCGTCGTCGAATACACCGTGCTGGATGCTCTTAGCCGGCAGGACGGGTGGCACATGCGCATGCAGCAGCTGGCGCGGGCCACCGCTCTCAGCGCCAGCGCGACCACGCGCCTGGTGAACCGACTGGAGGACCGCGGCCTGCTGACCCGCATCCTGTGCGCGGACGACCGCCGCGGCATCTATACCGAGCTCACCGGCAGCGGAAGCAAGCTGCTGGCAGAAGCGCGGCCGGTCCATGACGCCACGCTGGAGCGGACCCTCGCCGAAGCGCAGCAGGTGCCGGAGCTGGCACCCCTGGTGGACGCCCTCCCCCGCCTCCACGCCGGCGTGTAGCTCGGGCGCATAGAGACGCAACGACACGGGCAACGCCGGGGGGTGTCGGAATTAGCGCGCGGGGTACCTGCCCCCGGCGGCGCGCTGGCCGCCGTCGACCGTCGCCTCTTTAGGTGTTGCCGACCACCCTTCATTAGGAGTTTTTGTCCAGATAATGCCCCCTCGAGGCCTTCGAGAGGGCATTATCTGGACAAAAACTCCGGAGTGGGACGGGCTTAGTGCACCCGAGTTCCCGCCTCGACGGGGGTGCCTGCTCCGACGGCAGGCTCGTCTGCCGCGGGCTCGTCTGCCGCGGGCTCGCCGGCCTGCTGCTTGAAGAAGTGTTCCAGATCCTCAAGGCTTTTGTCCTTGGTCTCGGGAATGTACCTCGCAGCGAAAAGGATGGCTCCGACACCGAGGACGGCGAACACGAAGAATGTGCTCGAGATGCCCACCGCGGCGAGCAGCTGGGGAAAGCCGAAGCCGATCAGGAAGTTGACGATCCAGAGCACGAAGGCGGATGCACCCATGCCCAGGCCGCGCAGCTTCAGCGGGAAGATCTCCGAGAGCATGAGCCAGGTGACCGGTGATATGGCTCCCTGCTGGAAGGCGAGGAAGGTGACGGTCAGCGCCAGGATCACGTAGCCGCGGCCGGTGCCTTCGGGCAGGATCAGCGAGAACAGGCCGATCAACAGCAGCGCCGAGGTGGTTCCGATCTGGCCGGTGATGAGCATCCGGCGGCGCCCCACCTTGCCGAGGAGCCAGATTCCCGCGAAGGTGGCCAGCACAGAGATGACACCGTTGGCGATGTTGGCGCTGAGGGCAGCCTCCCGGCCGAAGCCGGCATCCGCCAGGATCTGCGTGCCGTAGTACATGATGGAGTTCACGCCGGTGATCTGCTGGATCACGGCAAGGCCGATGCCCACAAAGAAGACCCGCCGCAGCCAGGGAACCTGAAGGTCCTTCCAGGAGCCCATTTTGGACTTGTAGTCCTCCACGGCCATGGCCTTGACTTCCTCGAACTCCGCCGCCGCCTCGGCCTTGGACCGGATGCGCTGGAGCACGCCGAGCGCCTCGCCGAAGCTGCCCATCGAGGCGAGCCATCGCGGGCTTTCGGGCATGAAGTTCATGCCGATCCACAGGGCAATGGCCGGGAGCGTGGCAATCACCAGCATCCAGCGCCAGATGCCCCCGGCCTCGCCAAAGGTGTTGCCGAGGTAGGCATTGAAGATGAAGGCGAGCAACTGGCCGGTGACGATCATGAGCTCGTTCTGCGTCACGATCCGGCCGCGCCGGGCCGACGGCGACACCTCCGCGAGGTACACCGGCACCGTCACGGACGCGCCGCCCACAGCCAGGCCCAGGATGAACCGGGCCGCCACCATGAATTCGGTGCTGGGGGCCAGGGTGCAGGAGAGCGTGCCGATCAGGAAGACGACGGCCAGGACCATGATCATCTTTCGGCGGCCGTTCCGGTCCGCCAGCCGCCCGCCAAAGAGCGCACCGAAGGCGGCACCGAACAGCAGCGACGACGTCACCATGCCTTCCGCCAGCGGGGTCAGGCCCAGATCTGCCTGCATGTAGGGCAGGGCGCCGTTGATGACGCCGGTGTCGTAGCCAAAGAGCAGGCCACCGAACGTGGAAATGATGGTGACTGTGCGGAGCGCCCGCTGGTGCTTTAAGTCGGCCTTGCCCGAAGGCGCGGCTGTCATACGCTGACCTTCTGCACGTACTGCTTCATGGTGTCCAGCTGGAAGCGGGAAACCTCCTCGGCGTTGTCGTCTTCGGCGAAGACGCTTGACACCATCACGGTGTCGTCTCGGTCCAGGAACCCGATTTCCTTCAGCCCGCCAAAGAACTCGTCCCAGTTCACGTCGCCGTCGCCGATCTTCAGGTGCTGGTGCACCCGGACGGCGTTGCCCGGCGGGTTGGTGATGTAGCGCAGTCCGTGCGAGGCGTGGTGGTCCATGGTGTCGGCGACGTGGACCAGGCGGAGCCTGTCCCCCGCCGCGCGCATGATGTCCAGCGGCGAATTCTTCATGTGGAAGCTGTGGGAGGCCACGTAGACCATTCCGACGTTCTTGGAGTTCAGGCCGCGGATGACGCGGATCGCGGCCAGGCCTTCCTCCACGAAGTCGTCCGGGTGCGGGTCGATGAGCAGGTCAATGCCTTCTCGCTCGATGATGGGGAGCAGTTCCTCCATGGACCGGTAGAACGCGCGCTCGGATTCCTCGGCGAGCTCCGGCCGGCCGCTGAACTCGGTGTTCATGGTGCTCACGCCCAGGTCCACGGCGATCTGGATGGCGCGCTTCCAGTAGCGCACTGCTGCCTCACGGGCGTCCTCGTCCGGACCGGACCAGCGCAGCACAGGCAGGATTGACGCGAGTTCGATCCCGGCGTCGGCACAGGCCTTCTTCAGCTGGCCCACCAGTTCGTCGTCGGCCTTGGGGTGGTTGTAGAAGGGGATGAAATCCGGGTGCGGCGTCATCTGCATGTACTTGTAGCCGAGGTCGGCCACCACCTTGGGGAACTCCAGCAGGCTGTGGCTGTGGTGGAAGGGGGTGGGATCGAGGGCGATTTTCACGAAGAACACTCCATTGTGGAAAGAGTCGGGCAACGAACGGAGTTTTTGTCCAGATAATGCAACCTTGAGGGCCTCGAAGGCGCATTATCTGGACAAAAACTCCAGGTGCAGTGTGGGCCTAGCTGTAGAGGGCAGGCTTGGCGTTCAGCTTCACGGCAACCTTCTCGCCGTTCTTCTGGGCTTCCACGCCGGCCTCGCAGCAGGCGGCCGTGGCGTAGCCGTCCCAGGCGCTGGGTCCGCCAATTTCGCCGCGGAGCGCGGCGTCGACCCAGGCCTGGATTTCGACGTCGTACGCGGCGCCGAAGCGCTCCTCGAAGCCGGGCGTGATCTTGCCGCCCCAGCGGCCGTTGCTGCGGAGGTACGGGCCGCCGTCGGCGCCGATGCTCACAATGCCGTCCTCGAAGGAGGCCTGGGTGGCCACTTCGTAGCCGAACTTGGCGTTCACATAGATTTCGACGTCGGCCAGGACGCCGGACTCGGTTTCGATCAGGACGTGCTGGGGATCGTGCTGGCCGGCCGGTGCGTTCTTGGTGGCCTTACCGAGGCGGACCTGGACGGAGGTGATCTCTTCGCCGGTGAAGAAGCGGATGGCGTCGAACTCGTGGACCACGGAGTCATTGATGAGCATCTCGTTGGTGAAGCCCGCCGGGGTGCTCGGGTTGCGGTGCTGGTGGTGCAACATCAGCAGTTCGCCGAGCTCGCCATCCCGGATGACCGAGCCGAGGGCGGCGTATTCGGCGTCGAACCGGCGCATGAAGCCCACCTGGATCCGCTTGCGGCCCAGCTTCTCCTCGGCCTCGACGATCTTCCATGACGACTCGGCATCCGGCGTCAGCGGCTTCTCGCACAGGATGGGAATGTCCTTGGCGATCGCCTTGAGCAGGATCTCCTCGTGCAGGAAGCCGGGCGTGGCGATGAGGACGGCATTGACGTCGCCGTTGTTCAGCGCCTCCTCGGCGTCGGCCAAGGCAACGGCTCCGGGGATGCCCGCGACGGCGGCCTGTGCACGGGCGAGGTCAACGTCGACGACGGCGGCAACTTCAGCGCCGTGGATACGCTTGCTGAGGCGCTGGATGTGGTCCGCGCCCATGCGGCCGGCGCCGATAACGGCGACGCGAAGGGTTTCAGTCATTGGATCTTCCTTAGGGTGCTAGTTGACGGCGGTGCGGGAGCCGCAGGACAGCAGGTAGTTGCGCGTGCGCTTGGCGATGGGCATTGGAACGTCGAAGGCCACCGGGTACATGTCCTGTTCCACGATGCCGAAGATGGGCCGGTCCAGGGCCTCGACGGCCTCGATGACCGCACGCAGGTCCGGCAGGCCGTTGGGCGGTTCGGTCATGACTCCGGCCAGGTTTGCCGCTGCCCAGGTCATGTTTTCCTCGTTGACTTGTCTGAGGATGTCCGGGTTGATCTGCTTCAGGTGCAGGTAGCCGATGCGGTCCGGGTAGTTTTTAATGAGCTCCAGGCTCGAGGCGCCACAGTATTCAGCGTGGCCGGTGTCCAGGCACAGGTTGAGGTACTGCGGGTCCGTCGCGCGCAGCAGCGTTTCGATGTCCTCCTGGGCTCCAACGTGCGAGTCGGCGTGGGAGTGGAACTGCTGCTTGAGGCCGAAGTCCTCGAGCAGCGTCTTTCCGAGCCGGTTGTGGCCGGCGAACAGGTCGCTCCAGGCCTTGTCGCTGAGCGTGCCGCTCTCCACGGCCTCGCCGGTGACATCGTCACGCCACATCGCGGGGATGACCACGATGTGCTCGCCGCCCATGGCTGCTGTCAGTTCGGCGACCTTGCGGGCCGGCTCCCAGGCCTGCTCCCACTGGTCCAGGCCGCGGTGGAACGCGGTGAAGACCGTGCCGGCGCAGACCTTCAGGTCGCGCTGCTTGAGCTCCTCGGCGAGGCGGGTGGGGTCGTTGGGCAGGTAGCCGTAGGGGCCCAGTTCAATCCACTTGTAGCCGGATTCGGCCACCTCGTCCAGGAAGCGCTCCCACGGGGTCTGCTTGGGGTCATCCGCAAACCACACGCCCCAGGAGTCGGGCGCGGTGCCGATGATCAGCTTGTTCTCTGTCATTGCTCAATCCTTGTGTCTGCTGCTGGCTTTAGGCCCAGGCCGCCAGGGTTCCTTGGCGGCTAACCCAACTGACTCGCAGTTGTTGTCGTTCTGAGGGCTCAAAACGACAACTAATGCCAGTCAGTCGGGTGTCCGTGGGGATTAGTTGGAGGGGAAGTTGTAGGAGGCGCCGGAGGCGTGGGTGGGTTCGGGCCAGCGGGAGGTGACGACCTTGCCGCGGGTGTAGAAGGAGACGCCTTCTGGGCCGTAGATGTGCTTGTCGCCGAAGAGGGATGCTTTCCAGCCGCCGAAGGAGTGGTAGGCCACGGGGACGGGCAGGGGCACGTTGATGCCGATCATGCCGACGGTGACGGAGCGCTGGAACTTGCGGGCTGCGGCGCCGGAGGAGGTGAAGATGGCGGTGCCGTTGCCGTAGGGGTTGGAGTTGATCAGCTTGATGCCGTCTTCCAACGTATCAACGCGGACGACGACGAGGACGGGTCCGAAGATCTCCTCGGTGTAGGCGGTCATTTCGGTCTTGACGTGGTCCAGGACGGTGGGCCCGACCCAGAAGCCTTCTTCGTGGCCGGGGATGACGAGGTCGCGGCCGTCCACCACCATCGCAGCGCCGGCGGCTTCGGCTTCGGTGACGATCTTGACGATGCGTTCCTTGGAGGCGGGGGTGATGACCGGGCCCATTTCGGCGCCGGGGACGGTGCCGTTGTTGACCTTGACGGCCAGGGCGCGTTCTTCGACCTTTTTGACCAGCAGGTCCGCGGCGTCCCCGACTGCGACGGCGACGGAGATGGCCATGCAGCGTTCCCCGGCGGAGCCGAACGCGGCGGCGGCGAGGTGGTCGGCGGCGTTGTCCAGGTCGGCGTCGGGCAGCACGATGGCGTGGTTCTTCGCCCCGCCCAGGGCCTGGACGCGCTTGCCGTGGGCGGTGGCGGTCTCGTGGACGTACTGGGCGATCGGGGTGGATCCGACGAAGGAGATGCCGTCCACGTCCGGGTGGGTCAGCAGCCCGTCAACGGTTTCCTTGTCGCCGTGCAGGACCTGGAACACGCCGTCGGGCAGCCCGGCGTCCTTCCAGAGCTTGGCCAGCAGCAGCGAGGCGGAGGGGTCGCGCTCGGAGGGTTTGAGGATGAAGGCGTTGCCGGCGGCGATCGCCATCGGAGCCATCCACAAAGGGACCATGACCGGGAAGTTGAACGGGGTGATGCCGGCGACGACGCCGAGCGGCTCGCGGAAGGAGAAGACGTCGATGCCGGTAGAGACCTGGTCGGAGTAATCACCCTTGAGCAGCGACGGGATGCCGCAGGCGAACTCAATCACCTCCAGGCCGCGGCCGATCTCGCCCTTGGCGTCGGAGATGACCTTGCCGTGCTCGGCGGTGATCAGCTCGGCGAGTTCGTTCACGTGCTCGGCGACGAGTTCGCGGAACTTGAACAGCACCGCGGTGCGCTTGGCCAGGGAGATATCGCCCCAGGAGTCGGCGGCGGCGCGCGCGGCGGCGACCGTGGTGTCCAGGTCGGTCCGGTTGGCCAGCCGCAGTTCGGCGGTGACCTGGCCGGTGGCCGGGTTGTAGACGGGCTGGGTGCGGTCGCCTTCGCCGGCGGTCTCGGCACCGTTGATGAAATGGTTGATGGTGGTGGTGACGGTCGTCGTTGACATAGAGATGACTTCCTTGGTCTGTGGGGGAGGTTAGCCGAGCAGCTTGCGCTGGCGGTTCTTGTGGTCGGTGTAGGTCCGGTAGGCCTGCTTGGTGGAGTCGAGTTCCGAAACTGCGGAGACGGGCACGTCCCACCAGGATTCTGAGCTCGGTGCGTCCAGCAGCGGGTCGGATTCGACGTGGATCACGATCGGCCCGCCGCGTTCCGGGGCGGCCTTGGCGTCGCGGATGGCCTGTTCGAGTTCGGCGATGGCTTTCTCGCCAGGTTCGATCCGGATGACCTTCACGCCGAGGGATTCGGCGTTCAGGGCCAGGTCCACCGGGAGGGTCTCGCCCTCGTCGAAGCTGTGCTGTTCCTCGTCCAGGACGCGGTACTGGGTGCCGAAGCGCTGCGAGCCGAGGGACTCGGAGAGCGAGCCGATGGAGGCGTAGCCGTGGTTCTGGATCAGGACCACGATCAGCTTGATCCGTTCGGCGACGGCGGTGACCAGTTCGGTGTGCATCATCAGGTAGGAGCCGTCCCCCACCATGACGACGACGTCGCGCTGGGGGCCGCCGTTCGCGGCCTCGGCCAGCGCTGCGCGTTTGACGCCCAGGCCACCGGGGATTTCGTAGCCCATGCAGGAGTAGGCGTATTCGACGTGGTAGCCGAACGGGTCGCGGACCCGCCACATCTTGTGCAGGTCACCGGGCAGGGAACCGGCGGCGCAGATCACCACGTCGGAGGCGTCCATGGCCCGGTTGGTGGCCCCGATGATCTCGTTCTGCGCCGGCAACGGCGTGAACCGGGTGTCAAAGGCCGTATCCACCGTGGTGTTCCAGCGCTGCTTCTCGGCAGCGATCTGCTGCTCCAGGTCGGCGCCCACGCGGTAGCCGCCCAGGGCCTGGTTGAGCTTGACGAGGGCCTTGCGGGCGTCGGCGACGATCGGCAGCGAAGTGCCGTGCTTGTACGCGTCGATCGGTGCGACATTGATGTTCACAAAGCGCACGTCCGGGTTCTGGAACGCGGTCCGGGACGCGGTGGTGAAGTCCTCGTAGCGGGTGCCGATGCCGATGATCAGGTCCGCTTCGGCTGCCAGGGCGTTGGCCGCCGTCGTGCCCGTGGAGCCGATCGCGCCGAGGGAGTACTTGTGGTCCCAGGGCAGGACGCCGACGCCGGCCTGCGTGTTGCCCACAGGGATGCCGGTCAGCTCGGCGAACCTGGCCAGTTCCTCGTTGGCGTACGCGTACAGGACGCCGCCGCCGGCGATGATCAGCGGCCGCTTCGCGACCCGGATGGCCTCGGCGGCGCGGCGGATGTCGTCGTCGTCCGCTTCCGGCCGGCGGATCCGCCACTCCCGCTCGGCCAGGAACTCCTCAGGTACGTCGAAGGCTTCGGCCTGGACGTCCTGGGGCAGCGAGATGGTCACCGCGCCGGTCTCGGCCGGGTCGGTCAGGACGCGCAGGCCGTGGTGGAACGCGGAGAACAGCTGTTCCGGGCGGGTGACCCGGTCAAAGAACTTCGACAGCGGCCGGAACGCGTCATTGACGGTGAGGTCATAGGCGTAGGGCTGTTCGAGCTGCTGCAGCACCGGGTCCGCGGCCCGGGTGGCGAACGTGTCGGACGGCAGCAGCAGCACCGGCAGCCGGTTGGTGGTGGCCAGCGCGGCACCGGTGAGCAGGTTCGACGAGCCCGGGCCGATCGAGGTGCTGATCGCGAAGGTCTGCCGGCGGCGGGTGTGCCGGGCGTAGCCGACGGCCTGGTGGGACTGGGCCTGTTCGTTGCGGCCCTGGTAGTACGGCATGATCGTCGGATCGAGCTGCTGGTACTGCTTCAGGGCCTGGCCCACACCGGCCACGTTGCCGTGCCCGAAAATGCCGAACATGCCCTGAATCAGGCGTTCACGGAAATCGACCCCGCCGACGGAATCGACGGTGTACTGCTTGGAAAGATATTCGACCACGGCCTGGGCCACGGTCATCCGGCGGGTTCCGGTTGCTGTTTTCGTCTCCATGGGAGGTTACTCCGATACTTCTGTGGTGTGGTGGAGCAGTGATGCGGCCGCGGCGACAGCCCCGGCAACATCCCCATCAGCCGGGTAGAGCAGGGTCCGGCCGACGGTGAGTCCCTGCACGCCGGGGAGGGCAAGGGCGGCTCCCCAGGTGGCGAACACCTCGTCCTGGGTACCTGCCGGGTCTCCGCCCAGCAGCACGGTGGGCATGGTGGTGGCGGCCATGACGCGTTCCATCTCGGCCACGACCGGCAGCTTCATCCACGTGTAGGCGCTGGTGGAGCCGAGGCCCTCGGCGATGGCGATGGACTTGATCACGGCATCCGGGCTCAGATCATTGCGGACCCGGCCATTCTCCCGGACGGACAGGAAGGGCTCCACCATGGCGATGAGCTTGCGTGCAGCAAGCGAGTCGATCGCCCTAGCCGTGGCCTCGAGCAGGGCCACCGTGTCCGGGTCGCTGAGGCAGATGCGGGTCAGCATCTTGCCGCCGTCCGCTCCCAGTTCCTCCAGCGCCGCGGCGGTGTGGCCGGTGAAGCGGTCATCGAATTCGTTGACCAGGCCGGCGAGGCCGCCGCGGTTCATCGAACCGAACACGAGCTTGCCATCAAGGGCGCCCAGCAGCAGCAGGTCGTCCATGATGTCCGGAGAAGCCAGAACGCCGTCCACCGCGGGGTTGGCCAGTGCAACCTGCAGCCGGTCCAGGAGCTGGCGGCGGTCCGCCATGGCCACCGGATCATTGCCGACGGAGATGGCGCCGCGGGCCGGGTGGTCGGCCGCGACGATGAAGTTCTGCCGGCCGTACTTCAGTCCGGGGTGGCGGCGGCGCGCCTTGGCAGCCCGGGCCACCGCATCGGGGTCTTCGAGGCGGATGGTGCTCAGGTGCTCATAGCGGCGGGGATTGTCATCCACCGCGAGGGTTGCGGTGCCGGGGTTGAGACTCACAGGGCCGCTCCTTCGTGGGCAAGTTGGCTGCCATCCCCGCCGGGAACAACAGCATCGGGTACAACAGCACCAGGTACAAGGCGGCCGCGCTCGGCAAGCAGGGAGGTAACCTCGGCCGGGGTGGGCATGGCATCCGCGCAGGACAGCCGGGAGGCAACAATGGCGCCGGCAGCGTTCGCGTAGTCCAGAATCTGGGCGAGAGGCCAGCCGGAGAGCAGTCCGTGGACGAAGGCGCCGCCGAAGGAGTCGCCGGCGCCCAGGCCGTTGACGGTCTCGACCGGAACGGGGGCGGAAACCACGCGCTCGGTGCGGGTCTTGGCCATCACACCCTCCGGGCCGAGCTTGACGACGGCGATTTCGACGCCGGCGTCCAGCAGGCGGTCCGCCTGCTCATCCGGGGTGCCCGGGCCTACGGCCACGGAGCATTCCTGGTCGTTGCCGATCGCGACGGTAACGTGGGGCAGGATGCGGGCCACCTGCTCGCGGGCTTCCTCCTCGGAGGCCCAGAACATGGGGCGGTAGTCGAGGTCCAGGATGGTGAATTGGCCATCCTTCAAGCCGGTGCGGGGCCGGGCCTCGTGGGCCCTGATGTGCGCCCCGCGGCTCGGCTCCTGGCACAGTCCGGTCACCGTGGACCAGAAGATCTGCGCATCGCGGATGGCGTTGACGTCGAGCTCGTCGGCCTTGATCTGAAGGTCCGGCGCCGTGGGGAACCGGCCATAGAAGTACAGCGGGAAATCATGCGGCGGCCGGATCGCGCAGAACGTCGCCGGGGTCTGCAGCCCCTGGACCGGGGAAACGAAGGAATCATCGACGCCGAACTTCTCCAGTTCGCGGTGCAGGTACGTACCGAACGGGTCATCGCCGGTACGCGTGATGACCCCGGTCCGGCGGCCATGGCGGGCAGCGGCGACAGCAACATTGGAAGGCGAGCCGCCGAGGTACTTGCCGAAGGACGCGACATCCTCCAGCCCTACCCCGATGTCGTTCGGGTAGATATCAACACTGATTCGCCCGATCGTGAGCAGTTCGTGGGTCACGGTAATCGTGGACCTTTCTTTTGGATCTCAACCTCTAAGCAGCCGAACGGCCAGGACTCCGGCGTTCCGCGGCCCCGTGAGCGGGACCACAAGAACTACTGTGCCCTAGAATTTATGTCCTGTCAAAGGTTTGTACTGACATACTTACAACAACCACAATGACACCCGACGAAGGGTATTCCGGAGCCGCAAACGAGCCCCGGCAGGGGTAATGTTCCGGCCCCTACTTCTTGGGTACGGCGAGCTCCCCCGTGACATACTGCGCCCGGCCGAACCCGAAGGACCAGTCCCCCGCAGTGTTCTCGACGTAGCCAATGAAGACGTCCTCGCCGGCGACCCCCAGGCCCGCCAACCGCTCCGCCACCGCTGCAAAAAGGCCCTGCTTCGCTTCCTGGCTACGCCCGCCCTGCGTGAATATCTGGATCATAACGACATCACGGGTGCGCTTGAAGCCAAGGCCCGCGTCCTGCGCCACGATCTGGCCCGGGGCGTGCTCCGTGACGATGTGGAAGTAGTCGCGTTCCGGGATGCCATATTCAGCCAGGATGGCGTCATGGATGCTCCGGCTGAGGCTATCGAGTTCATCCCGGTTACGCCCCGAGTGGACATCGATTCGTACGAGCGGCATATCGTTTCCTTTGATAGTTTGTCCTGACATACTATCAAAGCGCGAACTTAGTGCAAGGTGTAGCCCAACCAGGTAGCAGCAGGGTGAGAGGGCGCAACGTTCGCGTTAAACGTCCGACGGCGGCCGGTGACCTTCAAGGGGAAGGTCACCGGCCGCCGTCGGACCATTTAATTGTGCTGCGGGCCCTATTTGGCGAGCAGTTCCTCGAGCCGCTCGTAGCCGTCAGACACGCCGCTTTCCATGCCTGATTGGGCCATCCCGTCGCGGGCTTCCAGGCTGGGATAGACAGAGTGGGCCCGCAGCCGGCACCTGCCTCCGCCAAGGTCCTCGAAGCTCATGAATTCGATGCTGACGATGTCCGGGTAGCCGCTGAACTCGAAGGTCTGGATGGCGAAGTCGTTTTCACGGACTGTATGGAAGATGCCGCTGAAGGCGTACGTCACCCCGTCCGGGCCGGTGTGGCTGTACAGATAGGTGCCTCCGGAACGGAAATCGTAGTGGTCGATATCGACGGTGGTGCCGCGCGGGCCCAGCCACTGCGTGATCAACTCAGGCTCCTTGTGCGCGCGGAACACGTCCGCGACCGGGAAATCGAACTCCCGTTCAAAGTCAATGAACGGGACGCCGTCCGGCATGGTGAGTTTAAGTGCATTGCTCATGATGGGTCCTTGTCACTGCTGCAGTGCTTCGAGACCGCCAACATAGACCTCACTGCGCGCAGTGGCAAGGGTCTGTCCGCCTAGGCTTAAACAGAGCAACGCGGGGTCACTCCGCGCCCAATCCGGGGGGTGGATTGGGCTGGGAGTGACCCCGCGTTGCCTGAAACGCGGCTTAGAGCGTTGCGAAGACCTCGCGCAGCAGCTTGGCGGTCTCGGACGGCGTCTTGCCGACCTTCACGCCCGCAGCCTCGAGGGCTTCCTTCTTGGCCTGGGCGGTACCGGCAGAACCGGAGACGATGGCGCCTGCGTGGCCCATGGTCTTGCCTTCCGGCGCGGTGAAGCCTGCCACGTAGCCGACGACCGGCTTGGTGACGTTGGCCTTGATGAAGTCGGCGGCACGCTCTTCGGCGTCGCCGCCGATTTCGCCGATCATCACGATGGCCTTGGTCTCCGGGTCAGCCTCGAACGCAGCCAGGGCGTCGATGTGGGTGGTGCCGATGACAGGGTCACCGCCGATGCCGATGGCGGTGGAGAAGCCGAGGTCGCGGAGTTCGTACATCATCTGGTAGGTCAGCGTGCCGGACTTGGAGACCAGGCCGATGGGGCCCTTGCCGGTGATGTTCGCCGGGGTGATGCCCACGAGGGCCTCGCCCGGGGTGATGATGCCGGGGCAGTTCGGTCCGATGATGCGGGTGACCTGGTTGCCGTCGGCGTCGACCTTGGACTGTGCCAGCGCCCAGAACTCGGCGGAGTCCTGAACCGGCACGCCTTCGGTGATGACAACGACCAGGCCGATGCCGGCCTCGATGGCTTCAACGACGGCGTTCTTGGTGAATGCCGGCGGGACGAAGACGATGGAGACGTCGGCGCCGGTTTCTGCCATGGCTTCCTTGACGGTCCCGAAAACGGTGATCTCGTTTTCGCCGTGCAGGACGGTGGTGCCGGCCTTGCGGGCGTTGACGCCGCCCACGATGTTGGTGCCGGCCTTGAGCATGAGGGCGGTGTGCTTGGTGCCCTCGCCGCCCGTGATGCCCTGGACGATGACCTTGGAGTCCTTGTTCAGATAAATAGACATGTTTTCTTTCCTAGATCTCGACAGGCTCGATCAGCGGGCGTTGGCGAGCTCGGCGGCCTTGTCGGCGCCCTCGTCCATGGTGGCGGCCAGGGTAACCAGCGGGTGGTTGGCCTCGGCGAGGATGCGGCGGCCTTCTTCGACGTTGTTGCCGTCGAGGCGGACAACCAGCGGCTTGTTCGCGTGCTGGCCCAGCTCGGCCAGTGCGCCCACGATGCCCTTGGCGACAGCGTCACAGGCGGTGATGCCGCCGAAGACGTTGACGAACACGGACTTGACCTGCTCGTCACCCAGGATGACGTCCAGGCCTGCGGCCATTACCTCGGCCGAAGCTCCACCGCCGATGTCCAGGAAGTTGGCGGGCTTGACGTTGCCGTGGTTCTCGCCGGCGTAGGCGACGACGTCCAGGGTGGACATGACGAGGCCTGCACCGTTACCGATGATGCCGACTTCGCCGTCCAGCTTGACGTAGTTCAGGTCCTGCGCCTTGGCCTTGGCCTCGAGCGGGTCTGCGGATTCCTTGTCCTCAAGCTGGGCGTGCTTGGGGTGGCGGAATTCAGCGTTCTCGTCGAGCGTGACCTTGCCGTCGAGGGCGACGATCTCGCCCGCGCCGGTCTTAACCAGGGGGTTGACCTCCACGAGGGTGGCGTCTTCCTTCTTGAAGACGTCCCAGAGCTTCAGAATGACGCCGGCGACTTTGCCGCGCAGTTCTTCAGCGAAGCCGGCTGCGGCGACGATTTCGTCAGCCTTGGCCTGGTCGATGCCCACTGCGGGGTCGATGGCTACCTTGGCCAGAGCCTCGGGCCGCTCAACGGCGAGCTGCTCGATCTCCATGCCGCCTTCAACCGAGCACATGGCCAGGTAGTTGCGGTTGGCCCGGTCCAGAAGGACGGAGAAGTAGTATTCCTCGGCGATGTCTGCACCCTGGGCAATCATCACCTTGTTGACGGTGTGGCCCTTGATGTCCATGCCCAGGATGTTGGTGGAGTGCTCAAGTGCCTCATCGGCGGACTTGGCAACCTTGACGCCGCCGGCCTTGCCGCGGCCACCGACCTTAACCTGTGCCTTGACGACAGTTACGCCGCCGATCTTCTCGGCAGCTGCCTTTGCTTCTTCAGGGGTGTGCGCTACGATGCCGGCGAGCACGGGTACACCGTGCGCTTCGAACATATCGCGCGCCTGATATTCAAACAGGTCCACGGTTTAGTGTCCTTCTACGTCGAAGTAGTTTCTGTACAGCCGGACAACACCCAAGGTGCGGACCGGGCTGCGGAATTAAGACGCCCTGCGGCAGGTCCGGAAACGAGCCGCGCGGCGCAATGCTCCTTTGGGAACTCTAGTCCTTTGAAGGGACCGGCCCGTTCCAGACTACCTGTTCTGTGAGTAAGGACACTATTCTATGGACCGTAGAAAAACCCCGGGATTACGGGGTTTTTGGGGACTTGGCTGGTGCCGTTTGAACGTTTTTGCCGCTGCCCGAGATGAGTTCGTAATGATCCCGGCTGATGAAGAAACCGACGCCGCCGGAGACGTTGCCGCAGGCCACCCCCGAGCGGTACGCGGAGCACCGCAGGCCGTTCCGTTCGAGGTTGCCACCGTCGGGCAGGACGGGAAGCTTCGAGATTGTGCCGTTGGGAGTTCCCTTAGGCCCGTACTCGGCTTCCATCTGCGTGACACCGGACCGGCATTCCCCATACCGGGCCCGGCCGGGCGTCAGGAGTGCCGCGCTGATGCTCCTATAGATGTCAAAGAGGTCCGGCCGCCCCGCGTCGTGCATGTGGCCGGGTCGAAGGCTCCGGCGTCAAGGGTCTGCAATCGCTGCGCGACGGCCTGGCGGCCGCCCTTGACCCCAGAGCCTTGGTGCCCGGTCATTATGGCAGGGACGGCGGCGCGCCGACTCCTGTCGCCGTTGGTCCCGCCGAGCTGGTCAAACTGCCGCTCAGCCCGGGCAAACCCAGGGCCAGTCTTTGCGGTTTCTGGGATTGAGAGTTGAGCCAGTCTTCGTAGCGTTGGTAGAAGTCGTCGTGACGGGTCAGTCCGCGTTCGAGCCGGGACAGCGCCGTGGGCCAGACGTGGAGGCTGTCCGCTGCGGCCTGAAGGGTGATGTTTTTCCTCGTTCGAAGAATGCGGAGGGCACCGGCATCCGGTGCCGGTTGCGGATGGACGAGCTGGTCGTAAATTTCCCGGGCAATGTAGCGTTTGAGGCAGCGCATGATTTCCTTGGTGTTTTTGCCTTCGGCCCGGCGTCTGGCGACATAGTTTTTGGTGCGGGTGTCACTCATCATCCGCACGAGCGCGACGTGGTGGATGGCTTTGTTGGCCTGCCGGTCCCCGCCGCGGCTGAGCCGGTGGCGCGTGGTTTTTCCCGAGGACGCGGGGACCGGTGCGACTCCGACAAGGGCGGCGAATTGCGCTTCGGTGCCGATCCGTTCTGGATTGTCGCCCACGGTGACCAGCAGTTGGCTTGCCACGTCGGTGCCGACCCCGTGCAGGTCGCGGAGCATTGGTGCAATGGTGGTGATGATCGCGTCGAGTTCGACATCGATGAGCGCCAGTTCCTGATGCAATGCCCGGTACCGCACGGCGAGACGTTTCAGCGCCGTCCCGGTGGCGTTCAGAGGTTCTGACATGTCCCCGGCGGGGCGGGTCTTTTCCAGCGCGGCCATCCGGGCTTCGCTGGTCAGGCCCCGATATTTGGCGCGGAGAGACTCAGGGGCGGAGACAAGGATGCTCTGGACCTGGTTCATGACCGCGACCCGTGCCCGCATCGCAGTGGCCCGCTCGGCGCGCAGGACGCGCAGTGACTCCACGGCCCCGTCCCGGGTTTTGGGCGTGGCGGTGCCCCGGCCGGCCAGCGCGGACTCCGCAGCCTGGTAGGCATCCAACGGATCCGACTTTCCTTTGAGACGGCGCGCCTGCCGGTTCGGGCGCATGACCTCCAGGACCTGAATGCCTTCCTTGGCCAAGACACGGGAAAGCTCGGCACCGTAGCTGCCGGTGCCCTCAACTCCAACACCAACGATTTGCCCGAAACCGGCGATGAACTGAATGATCTTCCGGTAACCGGACCCGACGGCCAGGAATTCCTTATCGGCGACATGGACGCCGGTTTCGGTGATAACGGCGACGTGATGGGTATCGGCGTGAGTGTCGATCCCGGCGATGACTTTCAGATGCAACAGGCTCCTATGAGGTCATGTCCATCTGGCCGCCGCGTTTACAGCAGTCATGTTGCGGCGGACAAATCAATTGGAAGACAAACCCTTCGGGCGTCAGTCAGTGGCAGAGTCACACCGCAACATAACCACTTCCATCATTACCGTCAGTGGCTCGTGAAAGGCTTCGGGTATGGAAAGCAGTGCAGCTGTCGAGACGATGGAGGCCATCGACGCCTCCACTTCGGTGCTGGCTGATTTTGTCCGCCGCGGAACGCTCAGCGCCCCTTTGCAGAGTGCCCCGGCCGGCGCTGATCTGCTTCGGGATCAGCAGGAGGCGCGCCCGGGCGGGGCAGGTGTTGATCCTTTGCGGGAGCAGGCGGATGCGTGTTTGGATGGACTGGCCGAGGTGGCCAGGATGGAGGCCCGTCTCGCGGCCCTGAAGGTCCAGCTGACCGCCGGCTATGCCAACGCCGAAAAAGCCATGGCCTCACCGGCCGAGTCCCCGCAGGACCGCACCGTGAGGGAGATGGCTGTGACCTCGGAGATCGCGTGTGTCCTGACCATCAGTGAACGCGCCGCCAGTGCCCTGCTGGTCGACGCGCTTGAACTGACCACCGTCCGGCCGCTGACGCTGTCCGCGCTGCAGGCAGCGGCCCTGTCTTGGCAGCACGCCCGGATCATGGTGGACGAAACCGTGAACCTCGACCCTGCCGGGGCAGCAGCGCTGGAGGCGCACTTCCTGGACCCGGACGCGCCGGAGGCGGCCCGCGGCATCCCGGCAGGGGAGCTTGTCCCGTGCCGGTTCCGGGCGAAGGTGCGTACCTGGCGGGAGCGGCACCACCCGGTCAGCATCGAAAAACGCCACGCTCGCAGTATGGCGGACCGGCGGGTGGAGTACGCCCCAGACCGTGACGGGATGGCCTGGTTCTCAGCCTATCTGCCCGCAGACCAGGCGGCCGGGATCTGGGACCGCACCACCGCAGCCGCGAGGGCCATGCAGGGACCCAACGAGGCCAGGACCCTCACCCAGCTCCGCGCCGACGTCGCCTCAACCTGGCTCCTCAAAGCCGGCCTCGAAACCACACCAGCCGACACCTCTAACGGAGCCAGCGACGCACGCACCGGCGGATGTATCGACGGGGTAGCGCAGGGCCCGGAGGGCGCCGGCGGCGGGCCCTCACCCGTGGCCCAGGTCCTGGTCACGGTTCCGGCGCTTTCGCTGCTTGGCGTGAGCGAGGAACCGGCAATGCTCGACGGCTACGGGCCGATCCCGCCGTCGATGGCCCGGGCACTCGTCGCCGGCGCCCCGTCATTCCGGAGAGTGCTCACCGACCCCCGCGACGGCGCACCCCTGGAAATCGGCCGGACCAGCTACCGCATCCCCAAACCTCCGCGGCAATGGCTGCGGCTCAGGGACGCGAAATGCACGTTCCCCGCCTGCAACAGCCACTCCCTGGACAACGACGCCGACCACCTCCTCGCCTGGGCCCGCGGCGGGACCACCGGGATCAGCAACCTGGCCCAACCATGCCCCAAACACCACCGCCTCAAACACAACTCCGCCTGGACCCCCACGGCCGCCAGCGCCAACAGCCCACCGGGATGGACCTCGCCCACCGGCCGCCGCTATCCCAGCGAGCAACCCGACTGGGAACCACCCCACTGGCCACCACAAATCCAAGCGATGCTCAAGGACCCGGCCGAACCGGATGGCCTTGACACCGGCACGCCCGAACAGTGTGAAACAGGCAATGAAGCAGCCTAAGCACGTGGGCTAAGAGTTGAGCCACCGCCGATTAGCGACTGCCCTGGTGGTGAACTGGGCGTCGCCGGTTGTCCGCCTCAGCCGTGGCCGATGGAGGCTGGACCCGCTCAGCGATAGCAGCAGAGCTCGAACGAACAGTTGAGGACCCTGACCGCGCCGGTTCCGGGGCCACAACTGTACGTTCGCGCCCTAGGAAGCCGGCAGGCCGTAGCGGTGTTCGGGCCGGCCGGTGGTGCCGTAGCGGAGCTGGATTTCGACGGCGCCGTCGTCCGCCAGCGAGGACAGGTACCGCTGGGCGGTGGCGCGGGACACGCCAACCCGCCCGGCGACGTCGGCCGCTGAGTACTGCTCGCCCGGAACCAGCGACTCCAGCACCGCCGCCTCCGTCGCCGACCTGGGCTTGGCCGACAGCGAGACGTCCCCCGGAATGAGTGCCCGTTTCGCCCGCTCCACGGTGTCCTGGTCCAAGGAGCCGGGCTGGCCGAGGATCCGCCGGTACCGGGCGTAGGAGCGCAGTTGCTGTGACAAGGACTCGGCAGTGAACGGCTTCAGCAGGTACCCGAGGGCGCCACGCCGGAACGCAGTCCGCAGCGATGCGGCATCTGACGCCGCACTCAGGATCATGGTGTCCACGTCCAGCTGGTGCAGGAGGTCCAGGCCCGAGGCGTCCGGCAGGTACACGTCCAGCAGCACCAGGTCTGGGCGCAGGCTGTGGATGGACTGCAGCGCCAGCGACGCCGAACCCGCCGGCGGCAGCGCCAGGAACCCGGCCACGGAATCCACATAGGCGGCGTGGAGCTTGGCGACGTGGAAGTCGTCATCCACGATCAGCACCCTGAAATCCTCAGACATCCTCGTCCTTCCGTCCGGTATCCATCAGTCTTAGCGCGATCAAATCAGTCTCTGCGCGCGGTGGTGGTGCCCGGCAACGTGGCCATGAACACCGCGCCGGGGCCACCCGCGTTTCCTGGCTCCAGCACCTTGACGTCGCCCCCACGGCGCCGCGCCAGCTGCCGGGCGAGGGCCAGGCCCAGACCATGGCCGCCTGCGGCCCGGACCTGCCCCTGAAGAACCCGGCCGGCCGCCGTCGTAAACCCCTCCGCAAACACAGCCTCCGGATTTTCGCCCTCCGGCAGTCCGTCGCCGGAGTCGGCGACGACGACGTGAAGGGTGCCGCCGCTGTCGTCCGCCTCGTCGAGCAACTCAAGTTCCACCCAGCGCTCGGCGGCCGTGCCGGCGACCGCCGCGTTGACGGCGTTGTCGATGAGGTTTCCGAGCACCGTGGTGACGTCCTGCGGCTCCGTCACCTGGCCGCGCACCAGGGTTTCCGGCCCGATCCGCAACGATACTCCCCGCTCGTCGGCCTCGACGCCCTTGGCGCCGATGAACGCCTGCAGATACGGGTCCTGCAGCAGTTCAGCCTGGTCCACGGGGAACTTCAGCGGGCCCGTGGCGGCGATCCGCTCAAGGTAGTTCCGCGCCTGCTGGTGCTGGCCGATGCTCATGAACCCGGCAATTGTGTGCAGCTGGTTGGCGAACTCGTGCCGCTGCGCCCGCAGCGCGGTGGACATGGTCCCGACGGCGTCGAGCTGCCGCGTCAGGTGCTGCAGTTCGGTGCGGTCACGGAGCATGACCACCCAGCCCAGGTCTTCGCGGCGGTGCAGCGCCTTCCGTGCGCTGGCCACGAGAACCTGCTCGCCGGCCACCAGTTCCACGGCTTCGCCCTCCCGGGCATCAGGCAGAGTAAGGGCCTTGAGCCGGGCCGGTACCGGGGCGTCCATCCAGAGCTGGCCGGACAGGTCGTGCTGGCCGAGGAGTCGCTGGGCGCCGGCGTTGAACACGCTGATCCGGCCGTCGGCTGAAATGCCAACGACCCCTTCGTCCACGCCTTCCAGGACCGCCACCTGGTCGTGCACCAGCGCGCCGATTTCCTCCGGTTCCAGGCCGAGCGTGAGCCGCTGCAGCCGCCGCCGCAGCAGGAACGAGGCCAGGACCCCGGCCGCGAGCGAACCGGCTGCGGTCAGCACGATCGGCACGATGTCCCGGGCGAGGCTCTGCCCGATGGACTCGGTGGAATAACCGACGCTCACCTCCCCGACGACGGTCCGGGAACCGGAAACTGAACCGGAACCGGAGCCCGAACCCGTGTCCGGCGCGAACACGGGGACCTTCGCCCCGGCCGACGGGCCCAGCGTGCCGGTGTTGCGGGTGGTCACCTCGCGGCCAGCCAGTGCCTCGGACGGGTCGGTGCTGACCCGCTCGCCCAGCCGGTCGGCGTCGGGATGTGCCAGCCGCAGCCCCGTCTCGTCGGTGATCACCACGAACAATGCGCCGGTGCGCGCCCTGGCGCCCTCGGCCACTGCCATGAGCGGGCCCGCCTTCAGTTCCGCGGGCGGGGGAGTGCCGGCCTGCCGGCTGATGGCCTGGACGTCGGCGCGGACGGAAGGGTCCGAGGCCACAGTCCGGGCCAGGGTGAGGGCCTGGTTTTCCGCCTCGAGGCCCAGCCGCTCAAACGTCAGCCACGCGTGCACCGCTCCGCTGAGGAGCACCACCAGGAGCACCACGCCCAGCTGCAGGAGCAGCGTCTGGGTGGAGAACCTGAGCGGAAGCCTTCCGGCGGGGCTCATCATGGCATTCCTCTGTGGGTTTGGGATGGCGGCGGGGCCGTTTGAGCAGAATGCGCAAAATGCTCCCAATAAGCAGTATGCCAATCAATTGAGCCAAAGGCACTGCCGTGACGGGGGCCACTCTAACGTCTGTAGTGCGCATCACACCGGGGTGGTGCCGTTCACTAAAAGGAGCCGGCTGTGCTGGTATTACTTGGATTCGCCATGATCGCGGTTTTCATGGTGCTGATCATGACGAAGAAGTTGACGCCAGTGCTGGCGCTGATCATCGTCCCCACCATTTTCGGTCTTTTCGCAGGCGCCGGCCTCGGCATCGGCGACATGGTCATGACCTCGATGAAGTCCATGACGTCCACCGCCGCGCTGCTGATGTTCGCGATCATCTACTTCGGCCTGATGATCGACGTCGGGCTGTTCGACCCGCTGGTCCGGTTCATCCTGCGCAAGCTCGGCAATGACCCCGCCAAGGTGGTCCTGGGCACAGCGCTCCTGGCCGCCGCGGTGTCCCTGGACGGCGACGGCTCCACCACCTTCATCCTCACCACGGCCGCCATGCTGCCGATCTACCTCCGCCTGAAGATGAGCCCGGTGGTCCTCACCTGTGTGGCCGGCCTGGCCAACGGCACCATGAACATCGTGCCCTGGGGCGGCCCCACCGCCCGCGCCGCCAGCGCCCTGAAGATCGACGTCAACGAGGTCTTCGTTCCCATGATCCCGTCGCTGGTCGCCGGCCTCGCCGTCGTCCTCGTCTTCGCCTGGGTGCTCGGCATGCAGGAACGCAACCGCCTCCGCGCCACACAGCCGCAGATCTGGGGCGTCCCGGGAACGGCTGCAGAGTTCGACGGCGGAGCTGCCGCCGGCGGCCGCGCCGGCCGTGGTGGTTCGGGCCGCGGTACCGCACCTGTTCCCGCAACGGGAGGCCCCGCCGTCGGCGGTTCATCTGAAGGTTCGTCCGTGGCTGTCCTGGAACGCACTGAAATCCTGGTCGACGTCAGCGACACCGCCATGGCGGACACCGCGCTGGACCCCAACCGCAAGACCCTGCGCCCCAAGCTGCAGTGGTTCAACCTGGCCCTGACCGTCGCCGTGATGGGCATGCTCATCGCCGACCTCGTGCCCCTGCCTTACGTCTTCATGGTGGGCTCCGCCATCGCCCTGCTGGTGAACTTCCCGCACGTCAAGGACCAGGGCGCGCAGCTCGTGGCCCACGCCCCGTCGATCGTCGCCGTCGTCAGCATGGTCATGGCAGCCGCAGTCCTCACCGGCGTCCTGACCGGCACCGGCATGGTTGAAGCAATGTCCGCGTGGCTGGTCCAGATCATCCCCTCCAGCATGGGTCCGCTCATGGGTGTCATCACCGGCGTGCTCAGCATTCCCATGACGTTCTTCATGAGCAACGACGCCTTCTACTTCGGCGTGCTGCCCGTCCTGAGCGAGACCGCCGCACACTACGGCGTCAGCGCCGCCGAGATGGCCCGTGCCTCCATCACCGGCCAGCCGTTCCACATGCAGAGCCCGCTGGTTCCCGCTATCCTGCTCCTGGTCTCGCTGGCCAAGGTAGACCTGGGCGACCACCACAAGAAGGTCCTCTGGAGGAGCGCAGTAGTAGCCCTCGTCATGCTGGCAGTAGCAGTCGTGACCGGAGCAATCGGCATCGGCTAGGCAGGACAAGAACAACCAGGACAAACAAATAAAAAGGAAAGCAGAGTGCGGAACGGATTTCCGCACTCTGCTTTCTTGGTTTGCCTGAAACAGCAAAGGGCGACGTAGGCACATCGGTGGTGGGACGGATATCCGGAAGCGTGCGTCTAAGGGAGTGCCACGCCGTCGGGTTCCCTGCCCGAGCTTGCGAGGGAAGGGGACGGCGGGGTGTACGAGCGAGCACGCGGAGGATCGTCCGGCTCGCCGCCGAGAGGCGGCCAAGGGCTGCGCGCACGTGCGGATGGGTACCGGTTCCGGACAGTAGACTAGTCCGGAAACCCATTCCGAACTTGCAGGGAGATCCATGGCTGCGATCAACCGTGACGACGTCGCGCACCTAGCGCGGCTCGCGCACATTGAGATGAGTGCTGAAGAGCTGGACAGGATGGCCGGCGAACTCGCCGTCATCGTCGACGCGGTGAAATCCGTGAGTGAGGCCGCCGGTGACGGCGTCCCGGCCACTTCGCACCCGATTCCGCTGAGCAACGTGTTCCGCGAGGACGAGGTGGGCCACACGTTCACCGCCGAGCAGGCACTCTCCGGCGCTCCGGACTCGGACGCAGACCGCTTCAAGGTCCCGGCAATCCTGGATGAGGATTAGAACATGACTGAAACCAACAGCACGGAACTCATCCGTCTTTCCGCAGCCCAGCTGGCCGCGAAGCTCGCTGCAGGCGAGGTCACCGCCGTCGAGGTCACCCAGGCGCACCTGGACCGCATCGCCGCCGTCGATGGCGGGGAGCGCGGCGTCAACGCGTTCCTGCACGTCAACACCGAGGAAGCGCTCGCCGTCGCCGCCGAAGTTGACGCCATCCGCGCCGCAGGCGGGCAGGCCGCCGAGGAGCTGCACGAGCTCGCCGGCGTTCCGATCGCCGTCAAGGACCTGATCGTCACCATCGGCCAGCCCACCACGGCCGGCTCCAAAATCCTTGAAGGCTGGCACAGCCCGTATGACGCCACGGTCGTCAAGAAGCTGCGCGCCGCGAAGATGCCGATCCTGGGCAAGACCAACCTGGACGAGTTCGCCATGGGCTCCTCCACCGAGCACTCCGCCTTCGGCCCCACCCGCAACCCGTGGGACCTGGACCGCATCCCCGGCGGTTCGGGCGGCGGGTCGGCTGCCGCCGTCGCAGCGTTCGAAGCGCCGCTGGCCCTCGGCACGGACACCGGTGGATCCATCCGCCAGCCCGGTGCCGTCACCGGAACGGTGGGCGTTAAGCCCACCTACGGCGGCGTGTCCCGCTACGGCGCCATCGCCATGGCGTCCTCGCTGGACCAGATCGGCCCGGTGTCGCGCACCGTTCTGGACTCGGCGCTGCTGCAGCAGGTCATCGGCGGCCACGACCCGCACGACTCCACCTCGCTGCCGGACCCGCTGGGCGACCTTGTGGCCGCCGCACGTCTCGGCAATGTGGACGGCATGAAGATCGGCATCATCAAGGAACTCCACGGCGAGGGCTACCAGGCCGGCGTCGAGAACCGCTTCAACGAATCGCTGGAGTTGCTCAAGGAGGCCGGTGCGGAAATCGTCGAGGTGTCCTGCCCCAACTTCCAGTACGCGCTGGGCGCCTACTACCTGATCATGCCGTCCGAGGCTTCCTCCAACCTGGCCAAGTTCGACGGCGTCCGCTACGGCCTGCGCGTGCTCCCCGAGGATCCGCCGTTGACCATCGAACGCGTCATGGGCGCCACCCGCGCCGCCGGGTTCGGCGACGAGGTCAAGCGCCGCATCATCCTGGGCACGTACGCGCTGTCCGCCGGCTACTACGACGCCTACTACGGCTCAGCCCAGAAGGTGCGCACGCTCATCCAGCGCGACTTCGAGGCCGCCTTCGCCAAGGCCGACGTCCTGATTTCCCCTACGGCGCCCACCACGGCGTTCAAGCTGGGCGAGAAGCTGGATGACCCCCTGGCCATGTACCTCAACGACGTCGCCACCATCCCCGCCAACATGGCCGGCGTCCCGGGGCTGTCGCTGCCCGGCGGTCTGGCCGACGAGGACGGACTGCCCGTGGGCATCCAGCTGCTCGCACCGGCCCGCGAAGACGCCCGCCTCTACCGTGTGGGTGCTGTCCTGGAAGCCCTGCTGGAAGCGAAATGGGGCGGGCCGCTGCTGGACAAGGCCCCCGAACTGCCGGCAACTGTATCCCTTGCCAACGCCCCGTCGAGCCACGGAGGTTCACACTGATGTCTGACGCAACTCTGAGCTTCGAAGAAGCCATGGAGAAGTATGATCCCGTCCTGGGGTTCGAGGTCCACGTTGAGCTCAACACCAAGACCAAGATGTTCTCCTCCGCGCCCAACGTATTCGGCGACGAGCCCAACACCAACGTTAACGAGGTGGACCTGGGCATGCCCGGCGTCCTGCCCGTGGTGAACAGGACGGCGGTGGAGTCCTCCATCAAGATCGGCCTGGCGCTTAACTGCAAGATCGCCGAAACCTGCCGCTTCGCCCGGAAGAACTACTTCTACCCGGACACCCCCAAGAATTTCCAGACGTCCCAGTACGACGAGCCCATCGCGTACGACGGCTACCTGGACATCGAACTCGAGGACGGCACCGTGTTCCGTGTCGAAATCGAGCGCGCACACATGGAGGAGGACGCCGGCAAGCTGACCCACCTGGGCGGCTCGGCCGGACGCATCCAGGGCGCGGAATACTCGCTCGTGGACTACAACCGCGCTGGCGTTCCGCTCGTGGAGATCGTCACCAAGCCGATCGAGGGAGCGGGTTCCCGCGCCCCCGAACTCGCCAAGGCCTATGTGGCCGCCGTGCGTGAGATCGTCAAGAACCTCGGCGTCTCGGACGCCAAGATGGAGCGCGGCAACGTCCGCTGCGACGCCAACGTCTCGCTGCGCCCGCACGGCCGCGAACGCTTCGGCATCCGCTCCGAGACGAAGAACGTGAACTCGCTGCGCGCCGTCGAACACGCCGTCCGCTACGAGATCCAGCGCCACGCCGCCGTCCTGGACTCCGGCGAGCCGGTGATCCAGGAAACCCGCCACTGGCACGAGGACACGCGCACGACGACGTCGGGCCGGGCTAAGTCCGACGCCGACGACTACCGCTACTTCCCGGAGCCGGACCTGGTTCCCGTGGTTCCCTCCCGGGAATGGGTGGAGGAGATCCGCGCGACCCTGCCCGAGCCGCCGGCCGAGCGCCGCAAGCGGCTCAAGCAGGACTGGGGCTACTCGGACCTTGAGTTCCGGGACGTCGTCAACGCCGGCGTGCTGGACGAGATCGAGGAAACCATCACCGCCGGCGCCACCGCCTCCGTTGCCCGCAAGTGGTGGATGGGCGAGATCGTGGGCCGCGCCAAGAACGCCGACGTCGATCCCGGCCAGCTGGGCGTCACACCTGCCACCATCGTGGAGCTGAGCCGCATGGTGGAGGCGGGCAAGATCAACAACAAGATGGCCTCCGCGGTGCTGGACGGCGTGCTCGCCGGCGAAGGCACCCCGGCCGAGGTCGTCGAGAAGCGCGGTCTGGCCGTGGTGTCCGACGACGGCCCGCTCTTGGAGGCCATCGATGCAGCCCTGGCCGCGCAGCCCGACGTCGCTGAGAAGATCCGCGGCGGCAAGGTACAGGCCATCGGCGCCATCGTCGGCGCTGTCATGAAGGCCACCCGCGGCCAGGCGGACGCCGCCCGGGTGCGCGAGCTGATCCTGGAGAAGCTCGGCGTCACCGTTTAGCGGCCTGTAACCCAAACTGGGTCGCAGCACAGGGGGTTCTGAGAGCTCAGAACGCCCTGTGCTGCGACCCAGTTGGTTTTTAACCGTGGCTGAGCCGGGCCATGATGTCCTGCAGCGCCTCGCACACCACCCGGACCGAGGCACGCTTCAGGTTTTCCGGGCGCGCCAGGATGTCGATCCGGCGCCGCGTGCTGATGCCGTGCAGCGGCCGCAGCACAATGTCCGGGTTCAGCACCGGGCGCGCCGTGTGCCGCGGCAGCAGGCCGATCACGCTTCCCGACGCCACCAGCGCCGCCACTGTTGAGTAGTCATTAATCCGGTGCACGATGTTCAGCTCCCGGCTGGACACCGCGGCGACGGCGGACAGCACGTCCGCGGGGGAGTATCCGGCGCGGCTGGTCACCCATGGTTCGCCGACGACGTCGGACGCCGTCAGTGCCGCCTGGCCGGCCAGGCGGTGGCCGGCCGGCAGCGCAACGTCCAGCGGCTCATGGGCCAGTGGTATCACCGCCACCCTTTCCTCCGGCCACTTGGGGCTGTGGTCCATCCGGTGCGCCAGGACAAGGTCGTACCGCGCCGTCAGCGCGGGAAAATCCTGCTGGGCCACGTCCTCGTCGGACAGCAGCACCTTCGGCTTGTCCGGGCCGTCCAGAAGCCGCGCCAGCGGCGCAAACAGAGCCTGCCCCGCGCTGTGGAAACCGCTCACGGTCACCGGCGCTACCGTGGAACTGTGGTAGGCGCCGATCGCCATCCGGGCGTCGGCCATGGCACTGACGACGGCGGCACCCGCGTCTGCGAGCACCTGGCCGGCCTCCGTAAGGACCAGGTTCCTGCCCTCCTTGCGTGTCAGCGGCACCTCGACGCTTTTCTGGAGCTGGGCGAGCTGCTGCGACACGGCCGAGGGTGTGACGAGCAGGGTATCGGCCACGGCCTTGACGCTTCCGAGCGCGCCAAGCTCCCGCAGCATTTCGAGCTGGTGGATCTCCATGCGCTCCATCCTATTCCTTAGCATTTCCTTAATCGTCGATTGAGAAAATTCCCCTTGTGCTAATGGGTCGAAGGTGGCTCTAATGAAGGGAGATTTTCCCGCATGCCACGGCATGCCGAACGTAAGGAAGCCAATGAAGGCCCTCTACAAGGCCGGCGCCCACGCCGGGTTTGAACTGACCGACCGCCCCGAACCGGACGCCGGCCCCGGCGAGGTCAAGATCCGCGTGTTGACCACCGGCATCTGCGGGACGGACCTGCACATCCAGTCTTGGGACGCCTGGGCGCAGGGCATCATCGAGGCCCCGCTGATCGCCGGGCACGAGTTCTACGGCGAGGTGGTGGCTACCGGCGAGGACGTACGCTACGTCAAAGTTGGAGACCGCGTGTCCGGTGAGGGCCATATCGTCTGCGGCATCTGCCGGAACTGCCGGGCCGGCCGCCGGCAGATGTGCATCCATACGGTCAGCGTGGGCGTGCAGCGGGACGGGGCGTTCGCCGAATACGTGGTCATCCCGGAGACGAACGTCTGGGTGCACCAGGACCCGTCCGTCACGCCCGAGCTTGGCGCCATCTTCGACCCCTTCGGCAACGCTGTGCACACCGCCCTGAGTTTCCCGCTGGTGGGCGAGGATGTCCTGATCACCGGCGCCGGACCGATCGGCCTCATGGCCATCGCCGTGGCCCGCCACGCCGGCGCCCGTAAGATCGCCATCACCGACGTTTCGGCCCCGCGGCTGGAGCTTGCCCGGCAGCTCGGCGTGGACCTGGCCATCGACGTCTCCAAGACGCGGGTCCGCGAGGCGCAGCGGGAGCTGGGCATGCGCGAGGGCTTCGACATCGGCCTGGAAATGTCCGGCCATCCCACGGCGCTGCCGGAGATGATTGACAACATGAACCACGGCGGACGCATTGCCATGCTGGGTCTTCCCAGCCAGTCCATCGACATCGACTGGGCCAAGGTGGTCACCCACATGCTGACACTGAAGGGCATCTACGGCCGCGAGATGTTCGAGACCTGGTACGCCATGAGCGCCATGCTGTCCTCCAACCCGGCGGTGCACGCCAGCATCTCCGCGGTGGTCACGGACGTGCTGCCGGCCGCGCAATGGGAGAAGGGCTTCGAAATCGCCAAGGCTGGCGTCGGCGGCAAGGTGGTGCTCGACTGGTCGGAAGTCTGACCTGAAATCTGGCCCGAAAATCCGGCCGCCAGCCCATCCGCCGTTTCTGACAGTTTCCCAGCCGAGGAGAACACGCCATGTACTCAGCCATCAAGAACCAGCTCCGCGCCGAGCTGGACGACATCCGCACCGCAGGCCTCTACAAGACCGAGCGGCACATCGACTCCGCTCAGGCCAGCCACATCACGGCCGGGCAGATCGGCGAGGCCGGCTCGCCGGTCCTGAACTTCTGCGCCAACAACTACCTGGGCCTGGCCGACCACCCCGACATCATCGCCGCGGCCAAGTCCGCCATGGACGAGCGCGGTTTCGGCATGGCCAGCGTCAGGTTCATCTGCGGCACCCAGGACCTCCACCTCGAACTCGAAGCCAGGGTCTCGAAGTTCCTGGGCACCGAGGACACCATCCTGTTCTCCAGCTGCTTTGACGCGAACGGCGGCGTGTTCGAGTCGCTTTTCGGCCCCGAGGACGCCATCATCTCCGATGCCCTGAACCACGCATCCATCATCGACGGGATCCGGCTCTGCAAGGCGCAGCGTTTCCGCTACGCCAACCAGGACATGGCCGACCTGGAGGCGAAGCTCGTCGAAGCGAAGGACGCCCGGCGGAAGATCATCGTCACCGACGGCGTCTTCTCCATGGACGGCTACCTGGCCCCGCTGGAGGCCATTTGTGACCTCGCCGAGAAGCACGACGCCCTGGTGATGGTGGACGACTCCCACGCCGTCGGATTCATGGGATCCACCGGAGCCGGGACCCCCGAGCACGCCGGCGTCGCCGACCGCGTGGACATCTTCACCGGCACGTTCGGCAAGGCGCTGGGCGGCGCCTCGGGCGGCTACGTGTCGGGCCGCGGCGAAGTGGTGGCCATGCTCCGGCAGAAGGCGCGACCCTACCTCTTCTCCAACTCCCTTGCACCGGCCATCGTGGCGGCCACCATCAAGGCACTTGAGCTCGTGCAGGCCTCCGGGGAGCTGCGAAGCACGCTGTTCCGCAACGCTGGGCTGTTCCGCCGCCGGATGACGGAGGAAGGCTTCGAACTGCTCGACGGCGAGCACGCCATTGTGCCGGTCATGTTCGGTGACGCCGTGCTGGCCGCGAAGGTGGCGGACCAGATGCTCCAGCACGGGGTCTACGTGACGGCCTTCAGCTTCCCCGTAGTGCCGCGTGGTGCCGCCCGCATCCGCGTCCAGCTATCCGCCGCCCACAGTGCCGACGACGTCGAAACCTGCGTCCAGGCGTTCGTCAAAAGCCGGGACGCGGTGGCTGCGTAGGTTCGGTGGCTGCGTAGGTTCGGGCCATCTGTAAGGATTGAGGCCATGGCATCAACTTATGACGTAGTCATTGTGGGCGGCGGGATTGCCGGGCTGTCCCTGGCCTCCGCGCTGGCCGGCAACTGCACCGTGGCCCTCGTGGAGGCGGAGCAGCAGCTCGCCTACCACACGTCCTCGCGCTCGGCCCGGCAGCTCAATCCCAGCTACGGTCCGCCGGTGGTGCAGGAACTCACCGTCCGCACCCTCGAACTGATCGCGGCAGACGACGCCGGACAGCCCCGGCCCGTGCTGTCCCCGCGCAGCTTTCTGCTGATCGGGGACGAGGAGTCGGTGCGGGCCGAGGCCAGCGGCCAGATGCGCCTGATCAGCCACCGGGAGGCGCTCGGGCTGTGCCCGGCCCTGAGGCCGGACTCCTTCTCCGCCGCCGGCCTGGACACCGGGTCCTTTGGCTGCGACGCCCCGGTCCTCCTCGAGCGGCACCGGGCGCGGGCGCAGGCTGCAGGCGTGGACGTCATCACGGGCGCCCGCGTCCATTCGGCGCAGCGGCTTGGAGCAGGCTGGGAGATCGGAGCCGGGCAGGAGGGCTTCTCCGCCGGCGTGCTGGTCAACGCGGCCGGTGCCTGGGCGGACGAGCTGGCGGTGCTCAGCGGCGTCGAGAAGACCGGGCTGCAGCCGTACCGCCGCACGGCGGCAATTGTCGGCGTCGACCATCCGCTGCCGGACGGCAGCCCCATGGTGGCTGCAGCCGACGACTCCTTCTACTTCCGCAGGGACGGCGTCGACATGCTGATCTCGCCGTCGGAACACGTGGCCAGCCCGGCGGAGGACGCACGTCCCCGTCCCGGGGACGTGGAGCGGCTCATCTCCCGCCTCAACACCCTGACAACGCTGGGGATCGGTGCCGTCCGGACGGCCTGGACCGGCCTGCGCACGGAGGCGGCCGACGGCGTCCCGGTAGTGGGGTTCGACGCCGAGGCCCGCGGCTTCTACTGGCTCGCAGGCCAGGGCGGCTACGGGTTCCAGACGTCGTCCGGCATTGCCGAACTCGCCGCCGCCCAGATCCTTGCGGGGCAGGAGGCCGGAACCGGGCAGCCTGCCAGCGACGGTCCGGTATCCCGGACGGCGGATGCGCTGGCTGCGACGCGCTGGTCCATCCGGCGCTGAAGAATGGATCCATGAGCACCCTGATCACCAACATTGCCGAACTGATGACCCAGGACCCGGAGCGCCGCGTCCTCAAGGACGCGGCAGTGGTGATCGAGGGGGAGCGCATCTCCTGGATCGGCCAGGCATCCTCCGCTCCGGCAGCCGACGACGCCGTGGACGCGGGCGGCCGGGCCCTGCTGCCCGGCTGGGTGGACTCCCACACGCACCTCATTTTCGCCGGGGACCGGACCGCGGAATTCGAGGCGCGGATGGCGGGGGAGGAGTACAACGCCGGCGGCATCGCCGTCACCACCGAAGCCACCCGCAACACCGGCGACTACGACCTCACGAGGCTGGCCCACGGGCGCGTCGCCGAAGCCGTGTCGCAGGGCACGACGTACCTGGAGACGAAAACCGGCTACGGCCTGGACGTCGAGCAGGAAGCCAGGAGCGCCCGGATCGCCTCGACCGTGGCCGACGAAGTCACCTACCTGGGCGCCCACCTGGTGCCGGCCGGGGTTGACGCGGATGAGTACACCAAGCTCGTCTGCGGCCCGATGCTGGATGCGGTCCTTCCGTATGTCAGCTGGGCTGACGTGTTCTGTGAACGCGGGGCCTTCACAGAGGAGCAGTCCCGCGCGGTGTTGCAGGCCTGCCGCGACGCCGGACTGGGGCTGCGGGTGCACGGCAACCAGCTGGGGCACGGCGCCGGAGTCCGCCTCGCGGTGGAGTTCGGCGCAGCAAGCGTGGACCACGCCAACTATCTCTCGGAGCAGGACATTGCCGATCTCGCTGCCAGCTGGGCCGGCTGGGATGCCGCAGCCGGAACGGGCAGCCGGGGAACGGTGGCCACCTGCCTGCCGGCCTGCGATCTGTCCACCCGCCAGCCGCTGGCCCCCGGCCGGCAGCTCCTGGATGCCGGCGTGCCCCTGGCGCTCGCGTCCAACTGCAATCCCGGCACGTCCTACACGAGTTCCATGGCGTTCTGTGTCACCACAGCCGTCCTCCAGATGGGACTGAGCGTCCATGAGGCCGTCCGGGGGGCGACATACGGCGGTGCCCTCGCGTTGCAGCGCGAGTCCGGCAACGACGTCGACGGCGAACGCGCGGTGGGGTCCATCGCCGTCGGGCACCGGGCAGACTTGCACGTCCTTAACGCTCCGTCCGCCACCCACCTGGCTTACCGGCCGGGCATGCCGCTGACCCACGCCGTTTGGCGTGCAGGGGTGCGGGCACGGTAGTGTCGGGCGGTGCCGTCAGGTGTCGCATGTGACGCAAGATGATTGTTAGGGGTCTGATACAATCAAAAAACGTCATTTTTTCGTGACGTTTTGGATCTTGAAAGGCCCTGAATGACGCGCACCGACCGACTGACGGCCATCCTTGACCTCCTCGCCCAGTCCGGCCAGGTGGAAGTCGAGGAGATCGTCACCCGGCTCGGCGTATCACCGGCAACCGCGCGGCGGGACCTGGACAGCCTGGCGAAGCGCCGGCTGCTGACGCGTACCCGCGGCGGCGCCACCACCGGCGCCCTGGCCTACGACCTTCCCGGCAGGTACAACCGGGACGACCACGCCGTGGCCAAGCAGGAGGTCGCCTTGGCCGCTTCGGCGCTCATTGCCCCGGGCATGGTCATCGGCCTGTGCGGCGGGACCACGAGCACCGCGTTGGCGCAGATCCTGGCCACCCGCGAGGACCTCAACTCGCCGTCGAACCAGCCCACCCTCACGGTGGTCACCAACGCTATTAACATCGCCTCGCAGCTTGCCGTCCGGCCGAACATCAAGGTGATGGTGACCGGCGGCATCCTCAACACGCGGTCCTATGAACTTGTGGGCCCGTACACGGACATCATCATGCAGAAGGTGGTGCTGGACATCGCCTTCATCGGAGTCAACGGCGTTGATCCCGAGGTGGGGCCCACGAACACGGGTGAGGCGGAGGCGACAGTCAATGCGCTGCTCGCCAGCCGGGCCAGCGTTTCGTACGTGATCGCAGACTCCTCGAAGGTGGGCCGCCGGGCGTTCGCCACCATGGACGGCTACAACTTCACCCGGCTCATCACCGATTCAGGCATTTCGGCGGCGGACAAGGCCGCGTTCGAAGCCCGCGGCACCGAAGTCATAGTGGCGGGGGACTAAGAAAGCACGGCGCCTGTGGAATCGCCTGGAAAAGCCGGCGGCGCCTAGAAGATGACCGGCGGGGCGTCCAGCACTGTTTCATCCATCCTCCGGTCCACCCACTGGGTGAAGGGGACGTCGAGGCGGTACTTGCCCAGGCTGTTGCGCACCAGCATGCGGACCTCCGCGTTTTCGGGGTTGTTCAGCGACTCGAAGTACTCCACCGACCAGTGGAACCAGCGCATGCAGAACAGGCGCATGGTGAGCCCGTGGGTGACCAGCAGGGTGTTGGGGGAGTAGTCGGGTTTGGACCAGTGCCGGTACAGGGTCTCCATGAACGAGGAGATCCGGTCGTACACGTCGGAGCCGGACTCGCCTTCCCGGAAGCGGTAGAAGAAATGCCCGTACGCGTTGCGGAGCTCCTTCTGGTCCTCGATGTCCCCGGAGATCTGGAAGTTGGCCCAGTCCTGCTCGCGCAGCCGCGGCTCCTCGATGACCCGTTCCGTCAGGGACCCAAGGTTGAGCGCCTCGAGGGTCTGGTAAGCGCGCAGGTACGGCGAGACGTAGACGCTCACCTGGCCGCCGTCCAGTTCGCGGCGGATGCGCTCCCCGGCGGCCTTGGCCTGCTCCAGGCCAAGTTCCGTCAGCGGAATCCGGTAGTCGGGCACCCTGTTGTAGATGGAGGTGTCGGCGTTGGCTGCCGACTGGCCGTGCCGGATCATGATGATTTTGCCGGGAGCGCTCATAGTTCCCCAGCATAGGGTCAGCCCGCCGCGGCACGGGAACCGACGTGCTGGCAGGAAAGCGACCGGCTGACAGGTAAGTACCAGCAGGTGCAGGCAAGATAGGAATATGTTGGTTCCTTCCCGCCGCCGGCTGCGGTTCGAAGTCTGGATTGTCCTCGGTCTGTCACTGGGACAGTCGGCCGTCTACTCCGTGGTGCAGCTGCTCGACAAACTGACCCGGGCGCCGCTGGCGCAGGGCACGTCCACGCTGAACAGGTCACAGAGCACGCGCGAATATTTCGACCTGACCTACCAGCTGCTGGACATCATCTTTGCCCTCGTGCCGGTCCTGCTGGTGATCTTCTTCCTGACCGACCAGCGCCAGGCGAAGCCCGGGTCGGGGCACGACGCCGGCTCCGCGTTTCGGAAGCTGGGATTCAACTTTGCCCGGCCCGGAAAGGACCTCCTGCAGGGGCTTGGGCTGGCCGGCCTGATCGGCATCCCGTCACTTGGCCTGTACGCCGCCGGGCGTGCCCTCGGCATTACGACGGCGATCATCCCCAGCGGCCTGGACGCTTACTGGTGGACGGTGCCCGTGCTGATCCTGTCCGCCGTGCGCCACGCGATCGTGGAGGAAGCCATTGTGGTGGGCTACCTTCTGGACCGGTTCGGCAAGTTCGGCTGGTCCACCCCCCTGGCGATCTTTGTCTCCTCCATGCTCCGCGGCAGCTACCACCTCTACCAGGGGTTCGGACCCTTCATTGGGAACGCCATCATGGGCGTGGTTTTCGCCTGGGTCTACACCAAGACCCGCCGCGTGATGCCGCTGGTCATCGCGCATGCCCTGCTGGACATCGTGGCGTTCGTCGGGTTCAGCCTGTTTGGCAAGGCCGTCGGGCTGGGCTAGGAACCAGCCTGTCCGGTAAGGCCGTCGGGCCAGTCCGGCTGCGTGGGCAAGTCGGATTACGCAAGCGAGCAGCCGTTAAAAATGATTCGGCCGCCATCAGCGGGTGACGTCGTTGGCACCCGCTGATGGCGGCCGAAGTGGGGCGCAGTAAACGCGTCAGATGGTGACGGCGCCTGCTGTGGTTTCGAACGTGACGGAAAGGATGCCCGGTGTACCGTGCGGGGCTACCCAGTTCACGGCGACGTCCTCAAGCGGCCGTTCCACCGGCTCGCCGAGCCACTCGGTCACGCGCTCGGCAGAGCCCGCGATCGTGAGGCTGGACATCTTCACATTGCTGTCATAGGCATTGGACGGGTGCAGTTCCGGATCGCCCTCCCACTTCAGCATGTAAGGAACCTGCGGGTCCGCAATCAGGCCAAGGATGCCGATCTGCTTCCAGACAAGTTCGCGGCCGTCCGGGAACTTGCGGTTGCCGTTGACCGCCGAGCGGCCCAGGCGTTCCTCGAAGGGGGCGAGGTCGTCAACTTCGACGCACCAGCCCATCCAGCCGCCGCCCGCCGCGGACCGGGCCCGGACGGCCTGGCCGAACGGTGCCTTGTCCGACGCCGGGTGGTCCAGGACCTCAACAACCTCAAGGTACTTATGGCCGGCCAGCGGAATAATCATGTTCCGGGTTCCAAACCGGGGGTGCACCCCGCCCTTAACGGCTTCGACGCCGAGGGCGGAGGAGATACGTTCGGTGGTGGCCGCGAGGCCATCGTGTTCACAGGCGTAAGAGACGTGATCCATGCGCATGCCCTCATCTTGGCACTTTGTGACGGGGCTCTCAGCTAAGGCTCGCCTAACCTTGAGAAAAGTCCATACTTTGACGAAGTTCGTCACAAAGCTGTGCGCGTAACACTGCCATTCCTACACTGATCGCAGGTCATGAGTGCCAGCGAAGGAAGCCCCGGCTCGCTGGCCGGCAACCCTCCACCGCGGCGGGGTGCCCCGGGTGAAGACCTGGCTGCGCGGCGCCCGCCGTGCGGCAAGCGCGGGCCTGTGCAGGGACCAGCACATGCCCCTTCAGCAGAGGAGCCCCATGTCCAACGCATGGTCATTCGAAACCCGTCAGATCCACGCCGGCCAGACGCCGGACAGCGCCACCGGAGCCCGGTCGCTGCCGATCTACCAGACGACGTCGTTCGTCTTCCCCAGCGCAGAAAGCGCAGCGGACCGCTTCGCGCTCGCCGAGATCGCTCCCATCTACACCCGGATCGGCAACCCCACCCAGGACGCCGTTGAGCAGCGGATCGCCAGCCTGGAAGGCGGGCTTGCCGCACTGCTCCTGAGCTCCGGACAGGCCGCCGAAACATACGCCATCCTCAACATCGCCGAGGCCGGCGACCATGTGGTGGCCAGCCCCAGCCTCTACGGCGGCACGTACAACCTGCTGGCACACACGCTGAAGAAGTTCGGCGTATCCGTCACCTTCGTGGCCGACCCGGACAACCTGCAGCAGTGGCGCGATGCCGTGCAGCCGAACACCAAGCTCTTCTTCGCCGAGGTAGTGTCCAACCCCCGGCAGGACGTCCTGGACATCGAAGGCGTTGCCCGGACAGCCCACGACGCCGGCGTGCCGCTGATCGTGGACAACACTCTTTCCACGCCCTACCTCATCCGGCCGTTCGAGTGGGGCGCAGACATCGTGGTGCACTCGGCCACCAAGTACCTGGGCGGGCACGGAGCCGCCATTGCAGGTGTCATCGTGGATTCAGGAAACTTCGACTTCGGCACGGATCCCGGGCGCTTCCCGGGCTTCAACACGCCGGACCCCACGTACAACGGGCTCGTCTACGCCCGGGACCTCGGCGCGGGCGGAGCCCTGGGGGCCAATCTCTCCTACATCCTCAAGGCGCGAGTCCAGCTGCTGCGCGACCTGGGTTCCGCAGTGTCCCCGTTCAATGCCTTCCTCATCGCCCAGGGCCTGGAGACACTGAGCCTGCGGGTGGAGCGCCACGTGGCCAACGCAGAGGCGGTGGCCAGTTGGCTGGAAGCCCGCGACGACGTCGAGTCCGTGGCCTACGCCGGACTGCCGTCCAGCCCCTGGTACGAGCGTGGCCTTAAGTATGGCTCCAAGGGCACCGGCGCGGTGGTGGCGTTTACGGTGGCCGGCGGCGCCGAAGCCGGCAAGCGCTTTGTGGACGCCCTGGAGCTGCATTCCCACGTGGCGAACATCGGCGACGTCCGTTCCCTGGTCATCCACCCGGCGTCGACCACGCACAGCCAGCTGACTCCGGAACAGCAGAGCGTGGCCGGTGTTGCCCCTGGCCTGGTCCGGCTGTCCGTGGGCCTGGAGCACATCGACGACATCCTTGCCGACCTCGACGCCGGATTCCGCGCGGCCAAAGGCGTCTGACTTCAGGTGCCACGGGTGTGACTCCCGTCCCGTGAGCGGGCCGGGAGTCACACAGCCGTCACATTCTTCGCACATGTGTCCGCCTGTTTCATAAACTTGGCAACAGGTCATGAGTGCCAGCGACAGCCCCGGCTTGCTGGCCGGCAACCCTCCTTCCGCGGTGGGGTGCCCCGGGTGAAGACCTGGCCTGCCGGACTGCTGCCGGCGGGCAAGCGCGTAGAAGAGGTTTAACCCATGACTATTTCTGTCAGCCGCACCGACGTACCCGCTGCCCAGTTTCCGAACGGCACGGTTCCAAGTGCCACGGTTCCCAGTGGCACCAGTCCAAGTGGCACCGTTCCAGACGGCACCGTTTCCAGTGGCACACTTTTCGAGGCCACAAATCAGGATGGCGCTGTCCAGTACGTCAGCATCGGCAGCCTGGAACTTGAGGCCGGCGGATTCCTGCCGGACGTGACCCTGGCCTACGAATCCTGGGGAATGCTCAACGAGGACGGCTCCAACGCCATCCTCGTTCAGCATGCCCTGACGGGCAGCACCCACGTGACCCGGGGAGCCGGGGACGAGGAAGGCTGGTGGGAACAGCTCGCCGGACCCGGTGCGCCGGCGGACACGGACCGGTTCTTTGTCATCTCCATCAATATCCTGGGCGGCTGTTACGGGTCCACCGGACCGTCGTCGGCTGCGCCGGACGGCAAGCCCTGGGGTTCACGTTTTCCGCTGGTGACGCTCAGGGACTCCACCGTTGCCGAGGCGAGGCTCGCCGACCGGCTCGGCATCAGCAGCTGGCATGCAGTGGTGGGCGGATCCATGGGCGGTGCACGCGCGCTCGAGTGGGCAGTGACTTTCCCGGAGCGGGTGCGCCGCTGCGGTGTCATTTCCGTCGGGGCCAGGAGCACCGCCGAACAGATCGCGTTCGCCCAGGCGCAGACGCTCGCCATCCGGCAGGACCGCCACTTCAACGGCGGCGACTACTACGGCGGCCCGGAACCCGAGGAGGGCCTGGCGCTCGCACGCCGGATTGCCCACATCACCTACCGTTCCGCCTATGAACTCGATTTCCGGTTCGGCAGGAATGCCCAGCCCGCCGAGGCGCCGCTGCAGGCTGACGTGCTGGCAGGCCGCGGACGCTACCAGGTGGAGAGCTACCTCGACCATCAGGGCAACAAGCTGGTCCGGCGCTTCGACGCCAACAGCTACATCGCCCTGACGGAAGCACTCATGAGCCATGACGTCACCCGCGGCCGGGGGACGCTTAAGGAAGCCCTGGCCCGCGCCTCCGCCGACTTCTTCGTTGCCGCCGTGGAGACGGACAGGCTGTACTTTCCCGCCCAGTCGGTGGAACTCGCCGAAGCACTGCCGGGGAACGTGGATGTCCACATGATCGATTCGCCGATCGGTCACGACGGCTTCCTCACGGAGATCGGGCAGCTGAACGCCCAGCTCAGGGCGCACTTCCTCAACTGACGCCGCACCGGCGGGCCCGCCGCCGGCGCGGATGCCCGGGGGCATCGTGGCGCGCCCGGACAATTCTTCGGCCGCAGCGGCGCCTCGCATGTGCATTTCTGCAGATGTGCCCTGCACTATTTGGCGTTGAGGTTGCCTGTTGGGCAGACCATACTCGTTGAATCCGGCGTTCGTGGTGCGCATCACATCCGTTCGCCATCGACTGGTCCCCGTGGTGTCGAGGAAGACGCCGAAGGAGTTCGCAATGAGTACGGAAAGCTCCGCCGCAAGGCGTACAGAGGAAACCGACGTCAAGGCCTCAGGCCTCAAAAAGGTTGTCACGGCGTCCATGGCCGGCACCGTCGTGGAGTGGTACGAGTTTTTCCTCTACGCCTCGGCCGCCACCCTGGTCTTCGGCAAGGCCTTCTTCCCCAATGCAGGCAGCGAGCTGGACGGCATCATCGCCGCCTTCCTCACATACGCCGTCGGCTTCATTGCCCGCCCGATCGGCGGCATCGTCTTCGGCCACTTCGGGGACAAGTTCGGCCGCAAGCAGCTGCTGCAGCTGAGCATCATCCTGGTGGGTGTCTCCACCTTCCTGATGGGCTGCCTGCCGACGTTCCAGCAGGTCGGCTACTGGGCCCCCGCGCTCCTGGTCTTCCTGCGGTTCGCCCAGGGCTTCGCCGTCGGCGGTGAATGGGGCGGGGCAGTCCTCCTCGTGGCAGAGCACAGCCCCAGCAAGTCCCGCGGCTTCTGGGCCAGCTGGCCGCAGTCCGCCGTGCCCATGGGCAACCTGCTCGCCACGGCCGTGCTGTTCATCCTGTCCTCCACGCTGACCCAGGAAGCCTTCCTCGGCTGGGGCTGGCGTGTGGCGTTCTGGCTCTCCGCTGTGATCGTCCTGATCGGCTACTACATCCGCACCAAGGTCAACGATGCCCCGATCTTCCTGGAAGCCCGCAAAGAGGTCGAGGCCGGCCATAAGGGCTACGGCGTTGCGGAGGTGTTCAGGCGCTACCCGCGTGGCGTTTTCACCGCCATGGGCTTGCGCTTTGCCGAGAACATCCTCTACTACCTCGTGGTGACCTTCTCCATCACCTACCTGAAGACGGTGGTCCAGGCCGACACCACCCGGATCCTGCTGCTCCTGCTGTTCGCCCACGCCCTGCACTTCGTCGCCGTTCCGCTGGTCGGCAAGCTGTCGGACCGCTTCGGCCGCAAGCCCGTCTACATGGCGGGCGCCATCCTGGGGTCCACCTGGGGTTTCTTCGCCTTCCCGATGATGGATACCAAGAACGACGTGATCATCCTGGCGTCCATCATGATCGGCCTGCTGTTCCACGCGCTCATGTATGCCGGCCAGCCGGCGATCATGGCGGAAATGTTCCCCACCCGGATGCGCTACTCCGGTGTCTCGCTGGGCTACCAGGTGACCTCGATCGTCGCCGGCTCACTGGCCCCGATCATCGCCGCCTCGCTCCTGGCCACCTACAAGTCCTCCACACCGGTGGCGATCTACCTGCTCATTGCCTGCGCCATCACTGCCGTCGCGGTGTTCTTCCTGAAGGAAACCCGCGGCATTTCGCTCCACGACGTGGACGCGGCCGACGCCCAGGGCACCGCTGACCTCCTCGCGGCCGGCAAGAAGTAGGTCCGGCTCTCCAACCACGAACCAGTCAAGCTGCCCGGCCCCCCACGTCAGCGGGGCCGGGCAGTCGGCCGTTCACCGACCCCAAGGCAGGATTCCCATGAAGGCAGCAGTCCTCTACTCCACCGTTCCCAACGCTGACACGTCTGCCGGCGCCGCCGCACGGAAACCCAGCTACAAGGAGGCCCGGCCTCTTGTGGTCCAGGAGCTGGAACGGCCGGAGCCCCGTGCCGGCGAGCTGGGCGTTGCCATCACCTACTCCAGCCTGTGCCATTCGGATCTTTCCGTGGTGGACGGTTCGCGGGTGCGGCCCCTTCCCATGGCGCTGGGCCACGAGGCGGTGGGACGGGTGGTGTCCGTCGGGGCCGGCGTCTCCGATGTAACGGTAGGCGAGCATGTGGTGCTGGTGTTCGTGCCCAGCTGCGGGGACTGCCGTGCCTGCCGGTCCGGCCGTCCTGCTCTGTGCCACCGGGCGGCCGAGGTCAACGGCTCGGGCGATCTGCTGCACGGCGAGGCGCTGCTGCGGACGCCGGCGGGGGAGCGGATCAACCATCACCTGGGCGTCTCGGCTTTTGCCGAATACGCGGTGGTGGCCCGGGAGTCGGTGGTGGTGATCGACGACGACGTCCCGGACACTGTCGCGGCGATGTTCGGTTGCGCCGTGCTCACCGGCATGGGAGCGGTGCTCAACACCGCAGCCGTCATGGCCGGGCAATCGGTGGCCGTCTTCGGGCTCGGGGCGGTGGGCCTTTCCGCCGTCATGGCCGCGTCCCTGGCCGGCGCCGGCAGCGTGATCGCCATCGATCCCAATCCGGGCAAGCACCAGCTCGCCCGCGACAGCGGCGCCACCGCTGTGGGTACGCCCGGGGACGCCGCCCGCCTGATCGCGGAGGCGGCGGGCGACGGCGTGGACGTCGCCATCGAGGCTGTCGGCTCGGCCGGCGTGATCGCCGCCTGCCTCGGGCACGTGACCCGGGGCGGCGCCGTGGTTTCGGTCGGCCTGCCCCATCCGTCATCCGAACTGACGGTGCCGGCCCTGCAGTTCGCCGGAGCCGGCAAGCGCCTGCTCGGTTCGTATATGGGCGACGCGGTTCCCGGGCGCGACATCCCGCTTTACCTCGGCTACTGGCGGGAGGGCAGGCTGCCCGTGGAGCTGCTGCACACCGACACCAGGCCGCTCACCGAAATCAACGAGGGGCTCGATGCGCTGGCCTCCGGGCAGGTGGTGCGGCGGCTGTTCCAGGCCTGACGGCAGGTTCAGCAGCAAGTGAGGGGGCAGGAACTGCCGGCTACCGCCGCTTCAGCCTGCCAGCAGCCCTGCCCGTGCCTTCACTTCCTCCCTGAGCGAGGCGATGACGGCCTGCACCGCGGCCGAGCGTAGGGACTCCGGCCGTGCCACGGCCCAGATGGGCAATTGGCGCTCGAAGTCGTCGGCGAGGACGGGAACGAAGTCCGGCTGGCCAGCCACCATGAAGTTCGGCAGCAGCCCGATGCCTGCGCCCTGCCGCACCGCCTCCACCTGGGCGAAGACGCTCGTGGCCTGGAAGCTTGAGGTGGGCATGGGCAGCTCCGAGGACCAGCGGTGCCCCAGCTCCGCCACCTGGAGCGCGGACTCAACGTAAGACACAAAGCCGTGCTGCCCGACGTCGTCGAGCGTTTCCGGCAGTCCGTGCTCAGCGGCGTAACTTGGGCTGGCATAGAGGCGCAGGTAGTAATTGCTCAGGAAGATGGTCTGGGCGTTGCTGACGTCGGTCCGGCCCACCACGATTTCCAGGTCCACGCCGGACCTGTTCTGGCTGACCTTCCGCGTGGCGCTCAGCATCTCGATGTTCAGCTGCGGGTTCTGCTGCTGCAGCCTGACCAGCGCAGGCGTGACGAATACGGCCCCGACCCCGTCCGTCGTCGCGACGCGCACCAGCCCGGACAGGGCACTCTGGTCCTGGCTGATCAGGCCGGAGAGTGATTCAAGGGTGTTTTCAATGGCTTCCGCCGCCTCCACGGCGGCGGCACCGAGCTGGGTCAGTTCCCAGCCTTGCGGGCTGCGTTCCAGGGTGCGCCCGCCCAGCTGCTTGTCCAGGGCGAGGATCCGGCGGGAGATGGTGGTGTGGGTGGTGCCCAGCGTTTCCGCCACCGCGTTGAACCTGCCCAGGCGCGCAACTGTCAGCAGGATCAGCAGGTCGTCAGGGCTCGGGAGCCGCCTCAGGTCCACGGCAAGCCTTTCTTCAATGTGCATCAGTGCACATAGCGTCTGTAATTTTTCCCCTTGATTGCACTCTAGCAGGGTGTGATGGTGGACACAGACCTTCCGGCCCGAGCGGCCGGATCCGAAGCGAAGGAGCTTACGAATGGCAGTCATCGGTTGGATCGGCCTCGGCAACATGGGCGGTTTCATGTCCGCGAACCTGGCGAAGGCCGGGCACGATGTCCGCGGCTTTGACCTCAATCCCGCCGCGCTCGCCGCCGCCGAGGAAGCCGGCGTCAAGCCGGTCGGCAGCATTGCCGAGGCCGTCGACGGCGCTGACGTAGTGTTCACCATGCTGCCCAGAGGTGAGCACGCCCGCGCTGTCTACCTCGGCAAAGACGGCGTCCTGGCCCATGCCGATACCCGCACGCTGCTGGTGGACTCCTCCACGATTGACATCGCGTCCGCACAGGAACTGCACAACGCCGCAGCTGCCGCTGGCTTCCGCTTCGTGGACGCCCCGGTATCCGGCGGCATGAGCGGGGCAAAGGCCGGGACGCTGACCTTCATGGTGGGCGGCGAGGAGGGCGCCGTCGCAGACGCCACCGGCTTCATCGGCCCGATGGCGGCCAACATCATCCCCACCGGCGGCGCGACCACCGGGCAAGCGGCCAAAATCTGCAACAACCTGATGCTCTTCATCAACCTCGCCTCCACCGCCGAGGGCGCCGTCCTGGCTGACCGACTGGGCCTGGACAAGCAGGTCTTCTGGGACATCGCGTCCGTGTCCTCGGGTGACTCCTGGGCGCTGCGGACCTGGTATCCGGTGCCCGGAGTGGTTTCCACCGCCGCCTCCAACAACGACTTTGCACCCACCTTCACCACCGAACTGGCCAACAAGGACATCGGCCTGGCCATCAGCGCCGCCGAAGACACCGGCACTCCGCTGGAGATCGGCAAGCATGTCCAGCAGCTGTTCCAGCAGCTTATCGACGCCGGCGAGGCGGACAAGGACTGCTCGATGATCATCAAACTCGCCGACGGCTCACTGGGCTCCGCCAACTAGCCCCCGCCACCAAATCTTCCCCCGACTCTTAAACGCGAAAAGAGACTTCCCTTGGAAACAATTCCGCATTTCATCAATGGCAGCCGCGTCGATGACGCTGAACGCTTCGGCCCCGTCTTCAACCCCGCCACCGGCGAACAGGAGAAGCAGGTGGCGCTCGCCTCGGCGTCGCGCACAGAAGAAGCAATCGCCGCCGCCCGCGCCGCGCTGCCCGCGTGGCGGGCCACCAGCCTGGCCAGGCGCACCAACATCTTCTTCCGGGTCCGCGAAATCCTGACCCAGCGCAAATCTGAACTCGCCGCGATCCTCACCAGCGAGCATGGCAAGGTCCTCTCCGACGCTGAGGGTGAGATCTCCCGAGGCCTGGAGAACATTGAGTTTGCCACCGGCCTGTCCCACATGCTCAAGGGTGAGCGCTCCGAGCAGGTCTCCAACGGCATCGACGTCCACTCCGTCCGCCAGCCGGTGGGCGTCGTGGCCTGCATAACCCCCTTCAACTTCCCGGCCATGGTGCCGCTGTGGATGATCGGCAGCGCCTTGGCCTGCGGCAACACCGTGCTGCTGAAGCCCAGCGAGAAGGATCCGTCGGCCGCCGTCTTCATCGCGGAGGCCTTTGCCGAAGCCGGGCTGCCGGCCGGCGTGCTGAACGTGGTCCAGGGGGACAAGGAAGCCGTTGACGTCCTCCTTGAACACCCCGACGTGAAAGCGGTGAGCTTCGTCGGCTCCACGCCCATTGCGCAGTCGATCTACAAACGGGCAGCCGACCACGGCAAGCGCGTCCAGGCCCTGGGCGGGGCGAAGAACCACATGGTGGTGCTGCCCGACGCCGACCTGGACATGGCTGCCGACGCTGCCGTTTCCGCGGCCTACGGTTCGGCGGGTGAACGCTGCATGGCCGTCAGCGTCCTCGTGGCGGTGGGGAACATCGCGGACGACCTGGTGCAGGCGATCTCCAGCCGCATGGCCGGCCTCACGATTGGTCCGGGAACCGATCCCGCCTCCCAGATGGGTCCGCTGATCACCGCGGAGCACCGGGACCGCGTGGCTTCCTACGTTGCGGGCGCGGAAAACGAAGGCGCCACCGTCGTCGTCGACGGGCGCTCGCAGCAGTTCGATTCGAACGGCTTCTTTATTGGCGTCAGCCTGGTGGACCACGTGAAGCCCGGCATGAAGGTCTACGACGACGAGATTTTCGGCCCCGTCCTGGCGGTGGTCCGTGCCGACACCTACAGCGACGCCGTCCGGCTGGTCAACGAGAACGAGTTCGGCAACGGCACGGCCATCTTCACCCGGGACGGCGGGGCAGCACGGCAGTTCGAGTTCGACGTCGAGGCCGGCATGGTGGGCGTCAACGTTCCCATCCCGGTTCCCGTGGGCACCTTCTCGTTCGGCGGCTGGAAGAACTCGCTGTTCGGGGACACCCACATGTACGGCCCGGACAGCATCAGGTTCTATACCCGGGGCAAGGTAGTCACCACCCGCTGGCCGGACCCGTCCACCTCGGTCATTGACCTCGGCTTCCCGCAGATCGATTAAACCCGAACCTCGGTGCCGGGCCGGTCAAGACCCGCCTGTGCCCTCAGCCGGCGTCCCGCTGCCACAAGCAGCGGGCCGCGGGCTGTACCTTTTCCCGGGTGCCGCAATCCTCACAGACCCTTGCGGCTCTCGTCCGGCGCGACAAGGTGAGCCTCCACGAGGCTTAGCGGCGCGGACCCGCTGCCTAGCCGTTCATGATGTCGTTGCGCCGGCTCATGTACTCCTCCATGGAGATCTGCCCGTCGCTGTACTGCTGGTCCAGCTCAGCCAGTTTCCGCGCGCGGAACCCCTGCGGAGCCGACGGCGGCGGGGGAGTCGTGGGCGCCTGACCGCCCGTGGTGGCAGGGTTCTGCTGTTGCTGCGGCGGGTTGGCCCCGTACTCGGGGCTGTCCTCATAGGGGACCGGTCCCTGCTGCCAGGACGGCGCACCGGTGCCGGCGGGACCGGGCTGATTCGGGTACGGCTGGCCCGGATAGGGCTGATTCGGATAGGGCTGGTTCGGGTATGGCGGGTACTGCTGATCCGGGTACGGCTGGTTCAGGGGCGGAAGGTCTTCCCGGCCGCCGCGCTGGGGAACCCCAAATCCACCGCTGAAGTAGTCCTGCTGCGTGTAGCCGTCCCGCGGCCGGTTGTCCGGCCGGCCCTGGAAGGGGCCTCCGAACGGGTTGCGCGGCTGGTTGCCGAACTGGTCGGGCGCCTCGCCGGGAAACTGTCCCGGGTACTGCCCGGGCAGGCCGGGCCCTTGGTTCCGCTGTTGAACTGACCTCCGGTACATCCGCCTGCCCATGGGAATCAGGACGGCCAGAATGATGATCCAGAAAAACAAGTCGAACACGGTGAAGCCTCCCGGTGAGTGTCCATTCAAGCTTAGTCCTGTAAGACAACGCGCCCAGGATACTTATGCCCTGAGCGCACGGCAGCTGGAAGACTGCACCGGACGTCAGGAACCCGCCGGAATCCGGACCGCTGGCATACCGAGGAAGTCCACCGAACGCCGCCTACGTTTGCCACAGCGCGCCGCCTTCGCTGCGCACCGGGACGCCGCTCGCCAGCACGCCGCTGATCTCGGCATGCATGATCAGGTACGCGGGGCAAGTCCCTGGCGGCGAAGCCGGTTGCGCGCACTGTCCGCACCCGGCTGCACCAGGCGAACGGCGCAGGGAAGCTCCTGCGACTGGACGGCCAGCAGGTTCTTCAGGGCTTCCTCCGCCGCAGCCGCCCGCGGCTCCCTCAGCTGCTGGCCGGCCAGCCGGGTGCGCAGCACCTCATGGGGTTCCATGCCCGACGTCGCTCCTCACCTTTAGCGGTTCAGTCGCCCTCCCTCCCCGGCCGCTCAGCCGGGCATAGCTGGCTGGCGCACCCGCAGCCGGCTATTGCCGGACGGGATCACCCAGGCCCGGGGGGCCTTCGCCCGAACCCAACGGAACCCCCGGACCAAACAGGGGTCCCGGCGTCGGCCGTTTGGGCGCCTGCGTCGCCGGAGGACCGTGACGCAGGCGCCGGAGCACCCACGGCACAAAGTACTCCCGCGCCCAGGCCGGGTCTTCGCTCCGGGCCCCGCGTCAGCTGCGCGGAGGAAGGGGTTTCGGCGCAGGCGGCTCGAGGCTGTGCTGGACGTTCAGGGCCTCGAGCACCATTGCGGCGATGGTGAGGTGTCCCAGCGGCGAGAAGTGCAGCCGGTCCTCGTTCCACACCTGCGGGTCCAACAGCAGCCGGAGCGACCACATGTCGGCGATGATCGCGTCGTGCCGGGCGGCGATGGTGCGCAGGTTCTCGTTGTAAATGGCCACCTTGCTGCGGATGCTGCGGCCGAGCACCGACGAGCCTGTCTCAGGGCCGTTGAACAGCACCACGGTGGCGCCGCTCACCGCCAGGATCTGAACCACCGGGTCCAGCCGTTCTGCCAGGGCGTCCGGGTCCCCGCCGCGGCGGATCAGGTCGTTGCCTCCGGCGGACAGCGTCACCAGGTCGGGCTTGAGCGCCACGCAGGGCGCCAGTTGCTGGTCGATGATCTGCTGCAGCAGCGGCCCCCGCACTGCAAGGTTGGCGTAGGCCAAGTCCTCCTGGTTCCGCCCGAGCTCCTCCGCAACCCGGTCGGCCCAGCCCCGGTAGCCGCCCGGGCTGCTGGGCTCAGGATCGCCGATGCCTTCGGTGAAGGAGTCACCCATGGCCACGTACCGGCTCCAGGGGTGGTGTCCAAGGCGCTCACGGGCCTCTTCTCTGGGCTCGGGGGCTTGCTGCGCGGGTTCGGTTCGGCGCACCCTTTCATCCTGTGCCGTCACCGGTTGGCTACGCCACCGTAGGTTGTTACCAGTGGGTAACTGTAAGAATGGAGGCATGACTTTAGCCGACGCGTTTCCTGCCCCCGTTGTTCTGTGGTCCGAGCCTGAGGAAGCAAGGGCCGGCAAGCCACTGCTCGTCCTGCTGCACGGCTACGGCGCCAACGAGCAGGACCTCCTCAGCCTGGCTGACATGCTCCCGGACGACTTCGCGGTGGCGTCGGTCCGCGCGCCCATCGCCATGGGACCGGGATTTTCCTGGTTCCCGCTGACCGGCTCGATCGAATACTCAGTCGACGCCGTCAAGGCCGCATCCGCGTTTGTGCTCGACTGGCTGGACACGGTCAAGGCCAACCACCCGTCTGTCACGCTGCTCGGGTTTTCGATGGGGATGGCCATGGCCACCACGCTCCTCCGTCAGCGGCCCGCTGACTTTGCCGCCGTCGTCGGCCTTTCAGGTTTTGTGGTTAACGCGGAGTCCGACGGCGAGTTCCGCGACGCCGAGCTGGACGGAACGGTGCCGCTGTTCTGGGGCCGGGACCAGCAGGATCCGGTCATCACGCCGGACAAGATCGAATACACCATGGGCTGGGTCCGCAAGCATGTGAAGCTGACCAAGGTGCTTTACACCGGCATGTGGCACGGCATCAATGCCCAGGAAGTCGGGCACGTGTCCGAGTTCCTCACCCACGAGGTGCTGAAGAAGTAGAGGCTCTCCCCGCAAACGAAGCTTTTACGCCTGGGGAGCGCTGACCCGGATGGTCCGGCCGTTCACTGTGACGGTGTCCCCGTTGTGAAGCTGCCGGCCGCGCCGGTCGTCGATCTCACCGTTGACCTTGACCAGGCCGTTCTTGATCAGCTCCGTTGCCTCCACGCCGTCCTCCACGAGGTTGGCGAGCTTCAGGAGCTGGCCCAGGCGGATCATGGTGTCGCGGATGGGGATCTCTTCGATTTCCGGGTTGCTCATACCAGTAATGATGCCTGACGTAAGGTGAAACCAATGACCCATGCACCCCGGCTGCCCCTTGCCGTGGGCCTTCCGATGGCCGTGGCCTCCGGCCTTGCCATTCCCGTCCAGGGGCGCATCAACGGGGCCCTCGGAGCCCGCCTCGGTGACGGCATCGCCGCTGCCGTCGTGAGTTTCAGCACCGGGCTGATCGTCATGGTCATCGTGTCCCTGCTGGCTCCGCGCGGGCGGGCTGGCCTCGCGCAGATCCTGCCGGCGCTGCATGAACGCCGCTTCCCGCCGTACTACGTGCTCGCCGGCGGCATCGGCGCCTTCTTCGTGTTCGCGCAGTCCTTCACCGTGGGGCTGCTGGGCATCGCCCTCTTCACCGTGGCCACGGTCACCGGCCAGACGCTCAGTGGCCTGCTCGTTGACCGGCTGGGCATCGGTCCGGCCGGCAAGAAGTCCGTGACCGGTATCCGCGTCATCGGCTGCATCCTCACCATCGCCGCCGTCTCCTGGGCGGTTTCGCCCCGCTTCGCCGGTGCCGCGGCGGGCGCTGCTGGCACCTCCGGAAGCGTGGGCGGCGCCTCCGGAAGCGGGGCGGCCGATCCGTCAGCACTTCTGCTGCCGATCATCCTTCCCGTTCTGGCCGGCTTCCTCATGAGCTTCCAGCAGGCCATGAACGGCACCGCCACCGTGCACTACGGCACCCCGATCGCGGCCACGCTGGTGAACTTCATCGCCGGGACCTGTGTGCTGTGGGTTGCCTGGTCCATCAAGGTGGCCGTGGCCGGGCCGGCCAATCCGCTGCCGGGAGAGTGGTGGTACTACCTTGGCGGGCCCATGGGCTGCGTCTTCATCGGCCTCGGCGCGCTGCTGGTGCGCAGCCTCGGGGTGCTGGTGACGGGACTCGGAATGATCGCCGGGCAGCTCCTGGGATCGCTGGGCCTGGACGTGCTGGTTCCGACACCGGGCACCGTGGTGGAGGCGGCCACGGTTCTGGGGACCATGCTGACCCTCGCCTCCATCGTGGTGGCCACCCTGCCCTGGCCGCGCGGCGCCTTCCGGAGATGAGGGCGCCTTCCGGATGAGGGCGCCTTCCGGAGGTAGCTCCCGGTAGGCTAGGACTCGCAGCTTCCTGCACTGTTTCCCTTTCCCACGCGCCCGCCCGGCATCCAGCCGCGGTCCAGGGCCAGAGACACCGCGGACCGCACCCAGCGGCCCTGTAGAAATTGGAGTTCCCATGGCAGCAAAATCCGTCCTCGACCAGGTCATTTCCCTTTCCAAGCGGAGAGGTTTCGTTTTCCAGGCCGGCGAGATCTACGGAGGCTCGCGTTCGGCTTGGGACTACGGACCCCTCGGTGCCGAGCTGAAGGAAAACATCAAGCGCCAGTGGTGGCAGTCCGTGGTGCGCGGCCGCGAGGACGTGGTGGGCCTGGACTCCTCCGTCATCCTGCCCCGCCAGGTATGGGAAGCCTCCGGCCACGTGGAGGTCTTCTCCGACCCCCTCGTCGAGTGCCTCTCCTGCCACAAGCGGTACCGCGCCGACCACCTCGAAGAGGAATACGAGGAGAAGAAGGGCCGCCCGGCCGAGAACGGCCTCAAGGACATCGCCTGCGCCAACTGCGGAACCCGCGGCGAATGGACCGAGCCGCAGGAGTTCTCCGGCCTCCTGAAGACCTTCCTGGGCCCGGTGGCCAGCGAGGAAGGCCTGCACTACCTGCGCCCCGAAACCGCCCAGGGCATCTTTGTGAACTTCAACAACGTGCTCACCACCTCCCGGAAGAAGCCGCCGTTCGGCATCGGCCAGATCGGCAAGTCCTTCCGCAACGAGATCACGCCCGGAAACTTCATCTTCCGCACCCGTGAGTTCGAGCAGATGGAAATGGAATTCTTCGTGGAGCCGGGCACGGACGAAGAATGGCACCAGTACTGGATGAAGGAGCGCATGTCCTGGTACACCGGCCTGGGCATCCGCGAGGACAACCTGCGCTTCTTCGAGCACCCGCTGGAAAAGCTCAGCCACTATTCCAAGGGCACCACTGACATCGAGTACCGCTTCGGCTTCCAGGGCTCCGAGTGGGGCGAGCTCGAAGGCATCGCCAACCGCACGGACTTCGACCTCTCCACGCACGCCAAGGCCTCCGGAACGGACCTCAGCTACTTCAACCAGGCCACCAACGAGCGCTTCACGCCGTACGTGATCGAGCCGGCCGCCGGCCTGACCCGTTCCTTCATGGCGTTCCTCATCGACGCCTACACCGAGGATGAGGCCCCGAACGCCAAGGGGGGCGTGGACGTCCGTACCGTGCTCAAGCTCGACCCGCGGCTCGCCCCGGTCAAGGCCGCGGTGCTCCCGCTCAGCCGCAACGAGGATCTTTCCCCGAAGGCCAAGGACCTGGGTACCCAGTTGCGCAAGAACTGGAACATCGACTTCGACGACGCCGGCGCCATCGGTCGCCGTTACCGCCGCCAGGATGAGATCGGCACTCCGTTCTGCATCACCGTGGACTTCGACACGCTCGAGGACCAGGCGGTCACCATCCGTGAACGCGACACCATGAGCCAGGAACGCGTGTCCCTGGACAAGGTAGAGGGCTACCTGGCCGCACGGCTGATCGGCGCCTAGCCGTGGCGATCCAATACCGCGAATGGCGCGAAGGCGACGACCTCTTACTGCTGGAGGTCTGGGGCGACCCGGAAACCGACCAGGCGGGACAGTTCCGCGGCACTCTCGCGCCCTCGGGCAACGCGCCGTGGCGGCGCTGCATCGTGGCCGAGGACGTCGTCGACGGCGGGGCCATCCCGGTTGCCGCCGGCGTGGTCCACGAGGCCAGCCTGCACCCGGAGCGGCTGTGGGCGTACGTCGAAGTGGCCCGGGACCACCGCCGCACCGGCGTCGGCTCCACGCTGCTCATGATGCTGCGCCGCGAGGCGGAGGGATCGCCGTCGGGCGTGACCCGGCTGCGCTGCAAGGTGGAGCCGGGCACCTCCGGCGCCGCCTTCGCGGAGGCGGCGGGCCTCACCCCGATCCAGCACACCAGGCTGGTCGTGGTGGAGCCGGCGGCCCTGAAGCTGCCGGTCTTCGGCGACGGTTCCGAGGAAGCGGCGTCGGAGCGGATCGAGGACCTGGCTACCGGCTCGGTGGAACTTTCCGACGTCGTGGGCAGGTACTACTCGTCCGTCCACGGCTGGGACAGCCCGGGCGAACTGGGCATCGGCACGGTGCAGCGGCTGTTCCTGGACGAGCTCAGCGGTGCGCACGGCGCGATCGTGCTGCGCGCCCCGAAGGCGAGTGCATTCGGGTCCGGCGTGCCGGCAAGCCGCAAGGGCAAAATCCAGGCCTTCGCGGTCAGCTATGCGCAGGGGAACTCCGATCACCCCTCCGATGTGTTCCTCGGCCATGAGCCGGAGCTGGATGCCGACGAGGCGGAGGCCGCGGTCCGTGACCTGCTGGCACTCATCGCGTACCAATACCCGGTGCTCATGGAAGTGGACGATTCAATGACAGCGCTGCGCGCCGTCGTCGGGCCCCTGATGGAAGCGGGCAAGGCCCGCCGCCAGGGCTCCGAGACGTTCGTCGTCTCCGACTGACCCAACCAGGTGGCAGGTCGGGGCGTTCTCAGCCTTGGGAACGCCCTGATCTGCTACTGACTTGGGGGATCTGGCTCCGGGCCCGTTGGTGTTCGGGAAGTACGACGGCGGCCCGTCGCCAGATCGTCGGCATCGAGCCTTTGGCGTTCGGCCTCGGAGATGGCACCGCCGCCCAGGTCGGCCGGCATCCACCAGTCGCCCGGCTGCGCTGCCACGGGGAAGCTGGCGATGGCGGCGTCGATTCCAGCCTGGAGCGTCCTGCGGAGCCGCGCAGATTCCTGCTCAGGGTCCAGATCCGCGGAAAGATGTACAGGCTCGCCGATGTGCACGCGGACGGGCGCGCGCCGGACACGGTACAGCGGAAGGCCGTTTCCGCGGGTCAGGATCCGGTGGGCGCCCCAGACGGAGACCGGTATGAGAGGCACGCCCGCTTCGGCCGCCATCCTCACCGCCCCCGTCTTGCATTCGCGGACCTTGAAGCTGCGGCTGACGCCAGCCTCGGGCATGACGGCCAGGTATTCGCCGGCGCGGAGTCTGGCCACGGCGTCGTCATAGGCGGCCGTGCCTGATCCATGGCGCACCACCACCTGGCCCGACGCACTGATGAAAGGACCCGCGAGCCAGTGGTCTGCGGCTCCCTGATGGATCAGGAACCGCAGCCGCCCGCGGTTGTGCGCCCAGAGCACCAGCTCGGCGGCGGCGAAGTCCAGATAGCCGAAGTGGGTGATGGCGACGACGGCGCCGTCTTTCCCGTCCGGCAGGTTTTCCTGGCCGGTCACCATCAGGCGGATCCGGAACAGCCAGCGCAGGAACAGCCCCGTCTGTACGAGGAGGCGGTAGAAGCGGTCGCTGGCGGCCGGGGTCCAGTGCATGCGGTCCTCCAGGCTGTCAGTGGCGCCGCGGCGGCCAGGGGATGAAGCCGCTGGTGGACTGCACGTATTCACGGTAGCCGGGGCGGCCTGACATGGCTTTCTCGGTGAGCGGCTTCCCGGTCTTGCCGGCCAGCGTCCAGATCATCAGTGCCGGGGAGAGGACGGTCAGCACGCCTGGCCAGGACTCTGCCGCGACGAGGAACAGCCCGGCCCAGACGGCGGCGTCGCCAAAGTAGTTGGGGTGGCGCGTGTAGCGCCACAGCCCGGTGTTCAGGACCGTGCCCCGCCGTGCGGGATCGTTTTTGAACTGCTCCAGCTGCCGGTCGCCCACCGATTCGAAGATGAATCCGGTCAGCCATACTGCCGAACCCGCGACCGCGAGCCACCCCAGCGGACCGGTGGCGAACATGCCCACCTGGATGGTCAGCGACACGAAGAACATCACCACGCCCTGCGGCAGGTAGACGCGCCGGATGGCGTAGGCGTTCCGGGACCCGCGGGCCTCCTTCAGCAGCGCCACGTAGCGGGGGTCCTCATGGCCGCCGCGGGCCCGGCGGCCGACGTGCGTGCCAAGGCGGATTCCCCAGAGGCCCGTCAGGACCAACATCAGCACACGCCTGCCGCCGTCGCCTTCCCCTGCGGAGAGGACAAAGGCGATCACCGCAATGACCACGAAGCCCGGCCCCCAAGCCACGTCCATCACCGAATGCCGGGCTTGGCCGACGGCCACTGCACTGACGGCCTGTGCACTGACGGCCACGGCATAGGTAACGGCGAGCACCAGCACCACGCCCAGGGCCGCCCACGGCAGGCTGGCCAGGAACGCCTCCAGCGGAAACGGGCTCATGAAAGATGTTTCCTCACGAAAACTGCCGCCCCACGACTCTCACACTGGCCGCAAACTCTCACAGCACGCATCTCTCACAGCACTAGGGGCAGCGACTCGGCGGACGGCGGCAGCACCCTGTCCAGGGCCGCAGCGGATGCGGAGGACCCTGACATGGCAGTCCCGGTCTTTTCCATGAAGGCCTTCATCAGGAACCCGGTGGCCAGCCTGTGCCATAGCCGGACCCGCCGCAGCATGAAGTGACCCACCCCGCGGAGGGAGACGTACCGCAACTCCGCCGCTTCCGCCTCCGCGCGCCGCGCGAACCGCAGCGACGCCGACGGACTCGTCCACCGGTCCTTGTTCCCGTGCACGATGAGGACCTTGCGTCCGGCCACGGGGGCCGCGGGTGTGGCGTCGTCGAGCCAGGGGGCCAGCGCCACTACGGCGTCCACGCCCGGTTCGTCCGCCGCGCAGATGGCGGTGAGGCCGCCCATGGAATGCCCCAGCAGATAGATGGGCACGCCGGGGTGCTCAGCACGGATCCTGGCCAGCGCCCAGCGCGCATCCTTCAGCGGGGTCATGTCCTCGCCGTTCCAGCCGCGGACGCTGTTCCGCAGGATCCATACCGCCAGGCCTTGTTTCCTGCCGGCAGCGTGCAGGTGGCGGGCGAACGGCACCATCCGCGCCGGGCTCAGGTGCGTGGCCTGGACGGGCTCGAAGCTGCGCGACTTGCCGCCGTGCAGCACCAGGGCCACGCCCAGGGTGGGACCTGATGGAGCCAGAACGGTCAGTACCGCTTCGTGGTCAGTTCGGCGTGGGCTCACTGCTGCATCCTCCGGCACTCCGTCGTTCATTCATCAACCCTATGGCGGTCGCCGTAGAGTTCAAGCATGAGGTTTAGCTGCTGATGGGTGCAGGTCACTCCCACGGACATACAGGGCATTCGGAGCCAACGGCGGAAGCGATGGCCGCCCGCAGGAAGGCAAACAGGATTTTGGCTGCCGTGCTGGTCCCGCTTACCCTTCTGACCCTCGCGGCCATGGCGGCGCTCTGGCCCTCCGGCAACAGGGAAGGACTGACCCTGGCCAACCCGTACACCGCCGCTCCGGGCGTCACGTTCGATACCGGGCGGATCCAGCGCGTGGTCACCGAGAGCTGCACCCCGGCGGCAGCCGGAGCGAGTACAGCCGGAGATAGCACAGCCCAAAACGGCACGGCCCAGGGAAACACGGGCGGTTCGCAGTGCACCTTCGCGTTCACCGAGCCGGACAAGGGCGGCAATCCGGTCAAGGTGGTGATCAACCCGGACATCGCCAAGTCGCATGGCGTGAAGGTGGGCGACAACATCCGCTACCTGAACCTGTCCCACGCCCAGGCGGCGGCCACCGGCGCCGACGCCCCCGCGGCCCAGAGCTCGCCGTCGTACATCTTCGTGGACTTTGTCCGCACCATGCCGATCATCCTGCTGGCCATCCTGTACGCCGCGGTGGTGGTGGCCGTGGCCCGCTGGCGCGGACTGCGCGCCCTGATCGGCCTCGTGGGCGCCTACTTCATACTGGTCAGCTTCATTCTCCCGGGACTCGTGGAGGGCAAGCCGCCGCTCCTGCTGGCGCTCGTCGGCTCGACGGTGATCATGATCGGGGTGCTGTACTTTGCGCACGGTTTCTCCGCCCGGACCTCGACGGCGCTGCTGGGAACCATCTTCGGCCTCGGCATCACCGCCCTGCTGGCTGCCTGGGCCACCGACGCGGCGAACCTCGCAGGGGTGGGAAGCCACGACGCCGCCACCCTGGTGAACACCTCGCCCAATGTCTCCATCTCCGGCATCATCCTGTGCGGCCTCATCATCTCCGGGCTCGGCGTGCTGAACGACGTCACCATCACGCAGTCCTCCGCGGTGTGGGAGCTGTACGAACTCGCGCCCAATACGAGCGCCCGCAAGCTGTTCTCCTCGGCCATGCGGATCGGCCGGGACCACATCGCCTCCACCGTGTACACCATTGCCTTCGCCTATGCCGGCGCGGCCCTGCCCATCCTCATCATCGTGATGCTCTACAACCGTCCGCTGGGCGAGGCGCTGACCAGCGCCGAACTGTCGGAGGAAGTAATCCGCACGCTGGTCGGCTCGATCGGGCTGGTTCTGGCGATTCCGGTCACCACGCTGATCGGCGTGCTGGTGGTCAAGGCCACCGGAGTCCGGTCGGCTGAACCGCCCCGCCCCTCGGATGCTGCTCACCAGCAGCTGGCGCCGGCCACCGTAACGGCCGACGACACCGGCGCGCTCGCGGCCGCCGCGGCGGTGGCGGGCCGGGAGTGGGCCGACGCCGGCGCGCCGCTGGCGGCCCGCCGGGGAAGGCGTGCAGCGCAGCGGGACTGGGTGCCGCCGTCGGCATCCTGACCGGCATTCTGCCCGATTTGCCCGACTTTGAGACAATGGACGGGTGACTGTTGTAGCAACGCCTCCCGCCCCCCGGCTGGAACTTCCGCCGCTGAAACTCGGCCCCATCACCGTGGACACCCCGGTGGTGCTCGCCCCCATGGCCGGAATCACCAACACCGCCTTCCGCAGGCTCTGCCGTGAATACGGCGGCGGTCTGTACGTGGCGGAGATGGTCACCTCCCGTGCGCTCGTGGAGCGCACTCCGGAATCACTGCGCATCATCTCCCACGACGACGACGAGAAAGTCCGTTCCGTCCAGCTCTACGGCGTGGACCCCGTGACCGTTGGTGCTGCAGTGCGCATGCTGGTGGACGAGGACCGCGCGGACCACATCGACCTCAACTTCGGCTGCCCCGTCCCCAAGGTCACCCGCCGCGGCGGCGGTTCGGCCCTGCCCTGGAAGATCGACCTCTTCACCGCCATCGTCCAGACCGCCGTGCGCGAGGCCTCCAAGGGCGGCATCCCGCTGACCATCAAGATGCGCAAAGGCATCGACGATGACCACCTGACCTACCTCGACGCCGGCCGGATCGCCCGCGATTCCGGTGTTGCCGCCGTCGCCCTTCACGGCCGCACCGCGGCGCAGTTCTACTCCGGGCAGGCGGACTGGTCCGCCATCGCCCGCCTGCGCGAGGCGCTGCCGGACATCCCGGTGCTGGGCAACGGCGATATCTGGTCCGCCGAGGACGCCGTCCGCATGGTCCGCGAAACCGGTATCGACGGCGTCGTCATCGGCCGCGGCTGCCAGGGCCGGCCCTGGCTGTTCGGCGACCTGCAGGCAGCGTTCGAAGGCAGCGACCAGCGGCACCGGCCCGGGCTGCGCGAGGTGGCCGAGGGCGTCTACCGGCACGCCGAGCTCATGGTCGAAACCTTCGGCAACGACGAATACAAGGCGCTGCGGGAGATCCGCAAGCACATGGCCTGGTACTTCAAAGGCTACGTGGTGGGCAGCGACCTGAGGACGAAACTGGCCACCGTGCCCACGCTCGAAGTGCTCCGCGAACTGCTGGACCAGCTGGACATGGAACTGCCCTATCCCGGCGTTGATTCCGAAGGGCCGCGCGGGCGCGCCGGTTCGCCCAAGAAACCGGCCCTGCCCAAGGACTGGTTGCTGAGCCGGCAGCTGAACGAGGACCAGTCGCGCGACATTTCCGCGGCGGAACTGGATGTGTCCGGTGGCTGAAAGCCGGCTGGCGGAAGCCCGCACCACCCCGCAGGCACTGCCGGGCTATGAAGCCCATGACACCGCCCGCTGGGTGGAGGAGCCGCCCAAGAGCACGTACCGCTCCGACTTCGAGCGCGACCGCGCGCGCGTGCTGCACTCCTCGGCCCTGCGCAGGCTCGGCGCCAAGACGCAGGTGGTGGCCCCGGACACCGACGACTTTGTCCGCACCCGGCTGACGCACAGCCTCGAAGTGGCACAGGTGGGCAGGGAACTGGGACGCGCCCTCGGCTGCGACCCCGACGTGGTGGACACCGCCTGCCTCAGCCACGACCTCGGCCACCCGCCGTTCGGACACAACGGGGAATCAGCGCTCAACGAGATGGCCCACGCGATCGGCGGGTTCGAAGGCAACGCCCAGACCCTGCGGCTGCTCACCCGGCTGGAGCCAAAGGTCCTCGACCCGGAGGGCCGGCCGGCTGGCCTGAACCTGACCCGGGCGAGCCTCGACGCGGCCGCGAAGTATCCGTGGTCCGCCCTGGACGCCCCGGTGATCCACGGCCAGCGGACCAGTAAATTCGGCGCCTACGAGGACGACCTTCCCATCTTCAACTGGATCCGGAAAGGCGCCCCCGAACGGCGGTCCTGCCTCGAGGCGCAGGTCATGGACCTCGCCGACGACATCTCCTATTCGGTGCACGACGTTGAGGACGCGATCGTGGCCGGCCACTTCCAGCTGCGCTGGATGGACAACCCGGACCACCGGGCGCGCGTGGTGGGCTACGCCAAGCAGTGGTACCTGCCGCATAACGATCCAGCCGCCATCGACGCCGCCCTGGCCCGGCTGGAAGCCACCGATGTCTGGGTGCGCGAGGCGGACGGCAGCCGCAAGTCCATGGCGGCGCTGAAGGACATGACCAGCCAGCTCATCGGCCGGTTCTGCCAGAGTGCGCTGGAAACCACCCGCGGCGTCTACGGCCCGGCGAACCTGACCCGCTACAACGCCGAACTCATGGTCCCGGACGAGACCGTCATGGAGATCGCGGTGATGAAGGGCCTGGCCACCACCTTCGTGATGACCACGGATCACCGGCAGCCCATCTACGAGCGCCAGCGCGAGGTGCTCCACGCCCTGGTGACGGCGCTGAATGCCTCCGGTGACCGCCACCTCGAGCCGATGTTCGCTGCCGACTGGCTCGAAGCCGCCGACGACGCCGCCCGGCTCCGGGTGGTCATCGACCAGGTGGCGTCACTCACGGACGGCTCGGCGCTGGCCATGTACGAACGGCTCGTGGGCAGCCTCCCGTCCCTGTGGTGAGATTGGACGCACCAGTTCACATACGGCTGGAACCGGGGCTCCGGCTGGTCTACAGAAGACTAGGATTGCTTCGTGGCTGGCCTGATTAAACGCGAAGATATTGATGAAGTCCGCCAGCGCACGGACATCAAGGAAGTCATCGACGGCTACGTCACGCTCAAGGGCGCCGGCCTCGGCTCCTACAAGGGCCTGTGCCCGTTCCACGACGAGCGCTCGCCGTCGTTCACCGTCCGCCCGCAGGTGGGCCGCTACCATTGCTTCGGCTGCGGCGAGGACGGCGACGTCATCTCCTTCGTGCAGAAGCTGGACCACACGTCCTTCCACGAGGCCGTGGAGAAGCTGGCCGCCCGGATCGGGTACGAGCTCCGGTACGAGGACGGCGGCACCGGCCCCAGCCGCGAGGAAGTCGGCAAGCGCCAGCGGCTCCTGGACGCCCACAAGATCGCCGACGAGTTCTTCCGTGCCCAGCTCCTCACAGCCGGCGCCGCCGAGGGCCGGAAATTCCTCCAGCAGCGCGGCTTCGACCGGGCAGCCGCCGACCAATTCGGCGTCGGCTACGCACCCCAGGGCTGGGACGCGCTGCTGAAGCACCTGCGCGGCAGGGGCTTTACCGATCCCGAACTGAAGCTCACCGGGATGTTCTCGGAGGGTAACCGGGGCATCTACGACCGCTTCCGGGGACGCCTGATTTGGCCCATCCGGGACATCGCCGGCGACACCATCGGCTTTGGCGCCCGCAAGCTCTACGAGGACGACCAGGGCCCCAAGTACCTCAACACCCCGGAAACCACCCTCTACAAGAAGTCCCAGGTGCTGTACGGGATCGACCTTGCCAAGCGGAACATCGCCAAGGACCGGCAGCTGGTGGTTGTGGAGGGCTACACGGACGTCATGGCCTGCCACCTCGCGGGAATTCCGACGGCGGTGGCCACCTGCGGTACAGCGTTTGCCGCCGACCACATCAAGATCGCCCGCCGGCTGCTGTCCGACGACGGCACCGGGGGAGAGGTCATCTTCACCTTCGACGGCGACGCGGCAGGCCAGAAGGCGGCCCTGCGGGCCTTTGAGGAGGACCAGCGCTTCGTGGCCCAGACGTACGTGGCCGTCGAACCCACCGGGGCCGACCCCTGCGACCTGCGCCAGACGAGGGGTGACGCGGCAGTCCGCGACCTGATCAGTTCACGGCGGCCGCTCTTCGAATTCGCCATCCGTGCAACCCTCCGGCGGCACAACCTGGACACCGTGGAGGGACGGGTCGCCGCGCTGCGGGAGTCCGCTCCTGTGGTCGCCCAGATCCGCGACGCCGGGCTCCGGCCTGGCTACGCAAGGGAACTGGCAGGATGGCTGGGCATGCCCATTGAGGACGTCACGCGGGCTGTGACGGTCGCCGTCAAGCGCGGGGCTCAAGGGGCGCAGGGTTCCGGGGCGCAGGCTTCGGGTGCGCAACCCAACAGTCCCGGGTCCCACTCAGCCCGGGGGAACGGCCAGAACGTGCCCGGTGTAGCCGCGCTCCCGCCGTCGGGCGTTCTGCCGTCCTTTCACCGGCCAGATCCCAGGGACCCTGTGGCGTCCATGGAGCGGCAGGCCCTCGAGGTGGTGCTGCAGGAGCCGGCGATGCTGGGCGGCGACGCCTGGGGACGGTTCGTGGATGTGCAGTTCGCCACGCCCGCCTACCAGGCCGTCCACGCCGCGATCCGCGCCACGGCTCCCGGATTCTCCGGTGATGCTGTGCAGTGGGTGGAAGCGTTGCGCCAGGAGGTTCCCGAGCCGCTGCAGCCGCTGGTTTCGGAGCTCGCCGTGGTTCCCCTGCCGGCGAACACCGCCGAAGCGGTGCAGAAGTACTGCCGGGACATCCTCGCCAGGCTGTTCGAGCTGCAGATCACCCGCGTGAAGGCGGACAAGCTGGGGCAGCTTCAGCGGCTCGATGCCGCCGCCCATCCCGAGGAGTTCCAGCGGCTGAACCGGGAACTGATGATGCTCGAAATGGAGCGCCGCGCGCTCCGCTCCGATGCCTAGTGCAGTGCCGCCCGGTATCTTGGCGGTCCGGTCTCCGGCACTGGATAGCGCCGATTTCGTTTCCGGGCGGGGTATTTGCTAGGCTAGTACCCGCTTCATTCCTCCTTAGCTCAATTGGCAGAGCATTCGACTGTTAATCGAAGGGTTGCTGGTTCAAGTCCAGCAGGAGGAGCGCACAGTCCCCGTTCCGGGTTCGGAACGGGGACTTTTTTATACCCGGGAGGGGTATTTGTCCCCAGTGTTCGCGCCGATTTCCCATGCGGCAGAACGTTTGCTAATGTCATACCTGCTTCATTCCTCCTTAGCTCAATTGGCAGAGCATTCGACTGTTAATCGAAGGGTTGCTGGTTCAAGTCCAGCAGGAGGAGCGCACAGTCCCGCGGTCGGCTCCAAAGAGCCGGCCGCGGGACTTTTTTGTGGGTCTGACCCTGGGACCCTGTGACCCGGGGCGTCTGGCGCGGTGGCGTCAGACGAAATCCATCTCCACCTGCAGGAACCGCTCGGCCTCGGCTATGGCGGCCTCAAACGCTTCCCGCTCCGTGGGGGATTTCCGCGGTTCGCGGGGATGCCATTCGTGGGGCGAGGAATGCACACGGGTGAATCCGCCGTCCGGCGGGGCATAGAAGATGCCGAACCGCTGGACGGGCCATTCGGGGGAGGTCTCGGGGGCCACAAGAAGCGCGGCGTTGAAGGCGGGGTTGAACCACTGGGCTATGGGCCGGCGCCGGTCCTCAGTGAAAAGTCCCGCCGCATAGAGCGCTGCCGACTGTGCACTGGTCTGGGTGCACAGCCGGTCCCACCACAACGGCAGAATGCCGGAGTCGCACCGCTGCCACGTGGCCGGAAGTGGAGGATGATCCTGCCAGTGGGGCACGTAACAACTTTATCGCGCAGGTACGCAAGCGAACAGATGGCCGCCAGGCCATCGCCTCCCGCCAGAGGCGCGGGGTGGCTCAGGAATGCGGCGGGTCAGGGCCTGTTCCACGGCCCCGGATTGACGCGGTACAGCAGCGCAGAACCGACGACGGCGCCCACCAGGATGCCCAGCGCCAGGTTGCCCATCATCCTGCCGGCGAAGAAGCCCGCCACGGCGCCAAGGATGGCTCCGAGGAAAAGGCCGCGGCCGTTGCGGTGTGGTTTGCGCGTCATGCTGCAAGCCTAGCTGGCTGGCTGGGAAACTCAGTGGATGGGGGGCACGGTCCGGGGCCGGACCACCAGCCAGAGTGCGGTGGCTGCCAGGAAAATGCAGCAGGCCTGGACGGCGCCCATTGGCGTGGCGGAATTTCCTCCCAGCCACCCCACGACCGGGGAGATGATCCCTGCCATCAGGAACGTGGACGCTCCGAGCAGTGATGCGGCCGTGCCGGCCTGCGCTCCGTGGCTGGCCAGCGCCAGGACCTGCACGCAGGGGAAGGTGAAGCCGGTGCCAAGGATGTAGAACCACAGCGGAACCATGACGCCCCAAAGCCCGAACCCCAGCTGGTCGAACACGACGATCAGCACGGCCATCAGGAACATCCAGGCGGTGGAGCAGGCCAGGATCCACTGCGGCGGCACGCGCTTTATCAGCCGGGAGCTGGTCTGCACCCCCGCGACGATTCCCAGCGAGTTGATGCCGAACAGGAGGCCGTACTGCTGGGGAGAGAAGCCGAAGACGTCCTGGAACAGGAAAGGGGACGCCGAGAGGTAGGTAAACAGGCCGCCGAAGTTCATGCCGCCCAGCATCAGCAGCCCCACGAAGATCCGGTCGGAGAAAAGGACGCCGTACCGCTGCCGGGCCGTCAGGCCGGACTGGCCCCGTTTCTCCCGCGGCAGTGTCTCGCGGACCAGCACGACGGCGGCGAGGATCACCGCGGTGCCGTAGCAGGCCAGGAAAACGAAGATGCCCGGCCACGGCATGACGAGGAGAAGCTGTGAACCAATGACCGGCGCCAGAATGGGCGCGAGCCCGTTGACCAGTGCCATCCGGGAAAACATCCGGACCATGGCGTACCCGCTGAACAGATCGCGGACCATGGCCATCGCCACCACGCCACCGCCCGCTGCTCCTATGCCCATGAGGACGCGGAACACTCCCAGGGTGACGATGTCGGTGGAGAGCGCGGCGCCGAAAGATGCGGCGATGTGCAGGGCCGTTGCCAGGATGAGCGGGAGTCGGCGCCCGAACTTGTCGCTGAAAGGTCCCACCACCAGCTGCCCCAGCGCAAAGCCGACGGTGGTGCCGGTCAGCGTCAGCTGGATGGCGGCCTCCGAGACGTTGAGGCTCGACTCTAGGGCCGGAAAGGCGGGCAGGTAGAGGTCCACCGTGAACGGCCCGAGGGCGGTGAGGGCGCCGAGTAGAAGGATGTACAGGAATTTCTGCCGGCGGCTGAGCGCATCGCCCGGGTTGGTGGTGGTCACAGAGAACCATCCTAGGGCTGACAGATCAGACTTTTACAGCGTTGGAAGGCTCGCCGGGGCTATTTCCAGAAGTTCCGGCTGACCCTGAATGATAGTTTTGTCAGCGGGGGCGCGCGGACTCACCGGAAACCCTCAGAGCAGCGAAGAAAAATCGACGACGGAACCAGTAAGGCGGAACCTATGAGCGGGCGTCATAGCGGGCGGACCAACCAAGGACTGCGTATCACTGCGCTGCCAAAGACGGTGAAACTCGCGCTCAAACTTGCGCCGCGCCAGCTCAATGACGAGATCGCCCTGGCCAAGATCGAAGCGAAGCGCAAAGGCAAGCAGCTCGGCGTCGCCGGTGCGTTCTTCGGCGTGGCCGCCGTTTTCCTCGCCCTGCTGGTCACCGGGCTGATCGTCGCCGCCATTATGGGCCTGGCCACGATCATGCCGGCCTGGCTGGCGGCCCTGCTGGTCAGTGCTGTCTTCCTGCTCATTGCACTCATTGGCGGCCTCATCGGACTCCGGAAGTTCAAGCAGGCCATGCCGCTGGTCCCGGAGGACACCTTCCGCGGCCTCAAGCACGACCTGGGCATCGCCAAGGAGGGCTCCGGCTTCGACGCCGCCGTCCTCGATCCCAACTCGCCCCAGGCCAAGGCCGCGGCGGAAGCCAAGGCTGCCGAGAAGGCGAAGGCCAAGGCCGACAAGGAAGCCAAGAAGGCTGCCGAAGCAGTTGACGTGCCTGTGGCCACCGAGCCTGAACTCCGGCGCCGCCTGAAGCAGCGCCGTGAACACCTGACCGGCGTGCGGGACGAGTTGGGCGAGGAACTGGACGTCAAGACCCAGGCCCAGGCCCTGCTGGGCGTTGCCAGGCATCGCGCCGCCGAAGGCAACGAGAAGTTCCAGGAAGTCCGGGAACGTGCGGCCGAACGCTTCGCTGCGATGTCGGCGTCGGCCCGTTCCGGTGCCCAGACAGCCTCGCTGCCCGGCAAGTTCGAGGCGCGCTGGAAGCCGCTCCTTGTCCTCGCTGCCTCAAGCGCGGTCCTGCTCACTCTGCTCCGGAAACTCTTCAAGAGCTGAGCCTTGCCCTGAACGCAGACTGTAAGACGCCGCCGGCCGTGACGAGGGAGGCCAGATGAGATTCATCGGCGCTGGTTCCCGCCCCGGCCATCCGCATGTCGATCGCGATCTGGTCTACACCGTTCCCAATCTCCTCACCGTACTGCGCTTCATGGGCGTGCCGATCTTCATCTGGCTTGTGCTGGCCCAGAGGGAATACGGATTTGCGGTTCTGGTGCTGGCCATCATGGGCAGCACCGACTGGGTGGACGGATATGTCGCCAGGCGGTTCAACCAGGCCTCCAGGCTGGGGCGCGTCATGGACCCCATCGCCGACCGGTTGGCCCTGATAGCGGTGGCGATCACCCTGGTGATCGCCGGCGTCGTGCAGTGGTGGTACCTGGCGGCGCTGGTGGTTCCCGACGCCGTCCTGCTGACCATGTCGCTCTTCTACTTCCGGGGCCACCCGGACCTTCCCGTCAGCCTCGTGGGCAAGGCCCGTACGGGGCTGCTGTTGCTGGGAACTCCGCTTTTGGTGCTGTCCAAGCTGTCGGTCCCGTTTGCCGAAGCCTGCTTCGTCGCGGCCTGGGTGGTACTCGGGCTGGGGCTCATCGGCCATTGGGTTGCCGCCTACAACTATTTCTGGGCGATCCGGCGAAAGGGCAAGACCCTGGCGGCGGACGACGGCGGGAACGGCTGATGGTCGGGCTTGCGGTTTTGCTCGCGGTCATGGGCGCTTTTTGCCTCGCCTTTGGTGCCCAACGTCAGGGCAGCGCTGTCAAGGGGGACACCGGAGGCCTTGCGCTGAGCTCCAATGGGTTCCTGCGCCTGCTGCGGAACCCCCGGTGGGTCTTTGGCCTCCTCCTGCTCTGCCTCGGCATGGCCTTGAACTCCGTAGCACTGGTCACGGCACCGCTTACCGTGGTGCAGCCCATTGGCGCCATCGCGCTGGTGATCACCACGGTGGTCAACACCAAGGACCAGGGGCTGAGCATAAACCGGGCCACGGTGGTGGCGATCACCGCGTGCGTCACGGGATCGGCGCTGTTCGTCCTGCTTGCCGTGAATGTCACGCAGGAAAGCCACCATGTCACGCCTGAAGACGAACTCACCATTGTGCTGCTGCTTTCACTCGCGGTGGGCATCTTCGGAAGCCTCGCTGCCATGTTCAAGCACCGCTTGAGCGCGTTCATTTACATCCTCGGCGCAGGCATCCTGTTTGGTTTCGTGGCCGTGCTGACCCGGATTATCGGCAGGCACCTGCTGGATCCGAACGGCCAGTTCCTGCTGAACGTACCGTGGTACTCGGTGGTGGCCATCGCAGCGGCCGGGGGACTGGGATCCTGGTTCGTCCAGAGCGCGTACTCCACCGGTCCGCCGGACCTGGTGATCGCAGGCCTCACCGTGGTGGACCCCATCGTGGGCATCGCGATCGGCATCACCATCCTCGGCGAACTGCGCCCCGACGTCCACGCCGTCTTGGCGATTGCCATGGGTACCGCGGCAACCCTTGCTATCGTGGGGGTAATCACCCTCTCGAGACACCATCCCGAGGTCACCAAACGGAAGAAGGACGTTCGGAAGGCCACGGGCAGGGCGTCCCACTAACCGATTTTCACTGCGGACCAGGCAAGAATGTGCCAGGGCATCACGTGCCGGCAGCAGCCGGTGTGGTCAGCCGCAGCCGACCACCATGACCACCAGGAGCTTTCTACGTGACCATGCCTGACGCCCAGCGTCCACTGACCATCCTCATCGCGGCGGACACCTACCCGCCCCACGTCAACGGAGCCGCCCAGTTCGGCTACCGGCTGGCCAAGGGCATGACGGCGCGGGGACACGACGTCCACGTGCTGGCCTGCCGGCAGGACAAAGGCAAGAGCTTCACGGAATTCCGCGCCGAAGCCACAGTCCACCGCCTCCGCTCCCACAGCGTGTTCACGCACGAATATTTCAGGGTCTGTTTCCCGTGGGAGATCAAGAAGGAAATCAGCCTGCTTTTCGACAAGGTCCAGCCGGACGTGGTGCACATCCAAAGCCACTACATGATCGGCGAGCACGTCCTGTATGAGGCCGTGAAACGCGGCGTGAGGGTCGTAGCCACCAACCACTTCATGCCGGAGAACCTCAACCCGTTCCTGCCGTTCCCGCAGTGGTTCAAGGACATCATCGGGAAGATCTCCTGGAAGGACATGGGGAAGGTCATGGGCCAGGCGGACGTCGTCACCACGCCCACGCCGCTGGCCGCCAAGGCGATGCACCAGCATGCCTTCCTGCGCAAGGTGCTGCCCCTGTCCAACGGCATCGACTCCGGAGCCTATGAGCCCAAGCCGGACGAGGTCATTGAGCCTCACGAACACCCCACCGTGCTGTTCGCCGGGCGCCTGGCCGAAGAGAAGCACGTGGACGTGCTGATCAAGGCAGTTGCTGCCACCCCGGCCGACCTGAACGTCCATCTTGAAATCGTCGGCGGCGGGGAGGTGCGTCCGTCGCTCGAGGCCCTGGTGGACCGGCTTGGGATGCAGGGCCGGGTGAAGTTCCTGGGCCTGGCCAGCGACGACGAACTCCGTGAGGCCTACATCCGGGCCGACCTGTTCTGCATGCCCGGTACCGCGGAACTGCAGTCGCTGGTCACGCTGGAGGCGATGTCCGCATCCACGCCCGTCCTGCTGGCAGACGCCATGGCGCTCCCGCACTTGGTGCGCGACGGCGAAAACGGCTACCTGTTTACGCCCAATGACAGCGCGGACCTGGCGGCGAAGATCACCCGGATTTTCCGGCTGCCGGCCGAAGAACGGAAAGCCATGGGCGACGCCAGCCGGTGCATGGTGGAACCGCACAGCCTCCAGGGGACCCTGCAGACGTTTGAGGACCTCTATTACGGGGCGAACTACGAGGACAAGGTCGTTTGAGGCCAAGGCCGTCCGGGGCCAGTGCCGTCCGGGGTCGCTGTCGTCGGCGGCCAGGGCCGTTTGTGCTCCGCGTCGTCTGAAGTGGTCTGAAGCCCGTCACCGGTTTGCTAGAGTGAATCGTCCCTGCCGACGATGGGCCCCTCACGGGCCGGCGCCGGCCGGGCGTCCCGGTAAACGGGACTGGTGCATGGGGCTATAGCTCAGCTGGTTAGAGCGCGGGACTCATAATCCTAAGGTCCTCGGTTCAAGTCCGAGTAGCCCTACCTCAGAGCCCTGATCTGCGTCCCGCGGATCAGGGCTCTTTCCCATTTTCCGCACCGTTGGGATATGTTACTGAGCAGTAACTATCCTGCCGGCGCCGTGCCTTTGTTCTCTCGCGGCCGCCGGACACCGCGAAGGAGCGCCATGTCCGCCGCTGAAACTGACGTCAACAGCCTGCCCTACGCTGACGGCGACTTCTACTCCTTCGAGCAGTTGCTCAGTTCCAAGGAGCGTGACCGGCTGGCCGAGGTGCGTTCCTTCCTGGCCAGGGAAGTGAAACCGATAGCTGTGGACTGCTGGAATCGCGGCGAATTCCCCTTGGACCTGATTCCCAAGCTGGCCGAGCTCGACCTCGTCAGCCCGGTGCGGCGCCAGGGCCATTCCAACCTTTTCGCCGGGATTGTTCATGCGGAGGTCACCCGCGCGGACACGTCCATCGCCACCTTCATGGGTGTCCACGACGGCCTCTTCACCGGGTCCATCGAAGCCCTGGCGTCCCGGGAGCAGCAGGATGCCTGGCTGCCGGACATCTATTCGCTGCGCAAGATCGGGGCCTTTGGGCTGACGGAGCCGCTGGGCGGATCCGACGTCGCCGGCGGCACACGCACCACGGCCCGGCGGGACGGTGACCGCTGGATCCTAAACGGGGCCAAACGCTGGATCGGCAACGCAACTTTCTCCGACTGGGTGATGGTGTACGCACGGGATGTGGCTGACAACCAGGTCAAGGCATTCCTTGTGGACACCGGGCTGCCCGGGTATAGCGCCACGAAGATCGAAAACAAGATCTCGCTGCGGACCGTGCAGAACGCCGACATCACCCTCGAGAATGTGGCGGTGCCGGACTTCTTCAAGCTGGCCAACGCCAACAGCTTCCGCGACACCAACAAGGTCCTGAAGGTCACCCGTCTCGCCGTGGCCTGGCAGGCGGTGGGCCAGCAGCTCGCAGCCTTCGATGTGGCCCGGCGCTACGCCGTGGAGCGGCGTCAGTTCGGGCGCCCGCTGGCCTCGTTCCAGCTCGTGCAGAGCCAGCTGGTCCAGATCCTGGGGAACGCGGTCAGCTCCATGGGCATGATGGTCCGGCTCTCCCAGCTCGAGGATGCAGGCGAGGCCAGGGATGAGCAGTCCGCCCTCGCCAAGGCCTTCACCACCGCACGGATGCGGGAGAGCGTTGCCATCGGCCGCAGCCTCCTCGGCGGAAACGGCATCGTGACGGACTTTGAAATGGCCAAGATCTTTGCCGACGCCGAGGCGATCTATTCCTACGAGGGCACCCACGAAGTGAACACCCTGGTGGCCGGCCGGGCTATCACCGGCATCTCCGCCATCGTGTAGTCAGCGCCCCGTCCAGCCGCACGGTTGCCCCGACTAGCCGCCCGGGGCCCGCTGCCCATCAGCGGCAGCAGCACTGAGGGCCTCAGGTCCAGGATGAAGGACAGGGGATTGAGGTATTCCTCGCCTCGGCGGACGCCCCAGTGCACACACGGGGACGGGCCGCAGTGGCCGGACAGCAGGACGCCCACCACGGCACCCTTGGCCACGGAGGCGCCCCACTTGAGCGTGCTCCGCACCGGTTCGAAGCTGCTGCGGAGGCCGTTGCCGTGGTCGATGGTGATGACAGGCCGGTCCACCACGACGCCCACAAAGCTGACGGTGCCGGACTCCGGCGCGGTGACCGAGCCGCCGTCGGACACCGCTGCAAGATCAACGCCCCGGTGACCGCTCAGCCACGGCTTGTCCGGCGGATCGAACGGACGCAAGACCACCGGCCGCGGGGCAAGCGGCCAGCTCCACCCCGCCGGCGCCGGACTACTCGCCGCCAGCGGTGTGGAACCGGAAACTGCCAGAACACCGGAAACTGCCGGAACGCCGGAAACTGCCGGAACGCTCAGTGGTGAGGGTGCGGCGGAGGGTGCGGCGGCCGCCGTCGTAAGCAGGAGCAGCGCCGCCATTGCGTAGGCTTTCATGTCCCCAGCATGGACGCCGGATTCGCCTGCCGGAACGGGGCCTGTGGCGTATGTGGAAAACCCTGCCCCGTGCGGCGGAACCGGTGCTTTTGCCACGGGCTGCTGTAGTACACTTGGTGGAGCAGTTTGCTGTGCCCTCAACGCATTCCATTTTCGTGGGTAGCGTCAGCACGCCCCATTCAGGAGTGCGGGGGAGCAGCAGCTGACTACGCGTATCCAGCCCTCCACTTCCGGCAAGCAGTTGCTTGCTGCTGCGGAGGATTGTGCCTCTTGCGGTCAGGTCCGGCAACGGTCCTGATGAGATGTGCAATGGATGCCAGGAGCTTGTGCCCGTCCGGGGCCAGGCTAAATAACCGTCAACTATTGGCAGGGTAAGAACGGCCGCGGCCGCTCTCATGAATGACCTGCCGGAAGGAGCGTCGGCATGCCCGTCGTAACTATGCGCCAGCTGCTTGACAGCGGCGTCCACTTTGGACACCAGACCCGCCGTTGGAACCCGAAGATGAAGCGGTTCATCTTCACCGAGCGCAACGGCATCTACATCATTGACCTCCAGCAGTCGCTGTCCTACATCGACCGCGCCTACGAGTTCGTCAAGGCCACCGTCGCCCACGGCGGCACCGTGCTGTTCGTCGGCACCAAGAAGCAGGCTCAGGAAGCCATCGCTGAGCAGGCCACCCGCGTTGGCCAGCCGTACGTCAACCAGCGTTGGCTCGGCGGTATGCTCACCAACTTCCAGACTGTTGCCAAGCGAATCCAGCGCATGAAGGAACTCGAAGAGATCGACTTCGACGACGTCGCAGGCTCCGCTTACACCAAGAAGGAACTGCTGCTCCTGCGCCGTGAGCTCACCAAGCTCGAGTCCAACCTCGGCGGTATCCGCAACCTGACCAAGGCACCGTCCGTGCTGTGGGTTGTTGACACCAAGAAGGAGCACCTGGCTGTTGACGAGGCCAAGAAGCTCAATATCCCTGTGGTGGCCATCCTGGACACCAACTGCGATCCGGACGAAGTCGACTTCCCGATCCCGGGCAACGACGACGCCATCCGCTCCGTGAACCTCCTGACCCGCGTTGTTGCTGACGCCGTCGCTGAGGGCCTCATCGCCCGCAACCAGCGCGCAACCGGCACCACCGAAACCCCGGAAGAGCCGCTGGCTGAGTGGGAGCGCGAGCTCCTCGAAGGCAGCAAGGCTGAGGAAGCTCCGGCTGCGGAGGCTGCTCCCGCCGCCGAGGAAGCTCCGGCTGCCGAGGCTGCTCCCGCCGCCGAGGAAGCCCCGGCTGCTGCCGAGGGCACCGACTCCGCGAAGTAACAACTTCATCGGGATTTCCGGGCGCTGTCCGCAGCGTCCGGGCAACTGACAGGATGGCCGCTCACCTGGTGAGCTGCCGTCCTGTCGGTCCGTACACACAAAAAATTTTCTAGACAGAGGGGTTCACATGGCGAACTACACTGCCGCTGATATCAAGGCTCTGCGCGAGCGCACCGGCGCCGGCATGATGGATGTCAAGAAGGCTCTTGACGAAGCCAACGGCGACGCCGAGAAGGCGATCGAGATCATCCGCATCAAGGGTCTGAAGGGCGCCACCAAGCGCGAAGGCCGCTCCACCGCTGAAGGCCTGGTTGCTGCCAAGGTCGAGGGTGGCGTTGGCGTAATGATCGAGGTCAACTGCGAGACCGACTTCGTCGCCAAGGCCGACAAGTTCATCCAGCTGGCTGACAAGGTCCTGGCCATCGCCGTCGAGTCCGGCGCTGCCGACCTCGAGACCCTGCTCGCCACCGATGTAGACGGCAAGCCGCTGTCCGAGGTAGTCGTCGAAGAGGGCGCTATCCTCGGCGAGAAGGTTGTTGTCCGCCGCATTTCCCGCATCGAGGGTGCCACGGTTGATGCCTACCTGCACAAGACGTCCAAGGACCTCCCGGCCCAGGTCGGCGTCCTGTTCGCGGTTGACGGTGAAGGCGAAGCAGCTGCCACCGCCGCGCACGATGTTGCCGTTCACGTCGCCGCCATGGCTCCGAACTACCTCTCCCGTGAGGACGTTCCGGCCGAGCTCGTCGAATCCGAGCGCCGCATTGCCGAGGAAACCGCAAAGGCCGAGGGCAAGCCCGAAGCTGCGATGACCAAGATCGTCGAAGGCCGCGTTACCGGCTTCTACAAGGGTGAGGTCCTGGTTGACCAGGCATTCGCCAAGGACGCCAAGAAGTCTGTGGCGCAGGTCCTCGAAGAGGCCGGCGTCAAGGGAACTGCCTTCACGCGTTTCCGCGTCGGCTCCTAGTCTGACACGCAAGGGGGTGGCCACTTCGGTGGCCGCCCCTTTTGCATGCACCGGCCACATAAGAATGTGAGCGCTGGCCGGATGCGCGATAACCTAGCTCAGAGTTCAACAACCGGAAGGCACCATGGAAGCCGTCAACACTCCCGTCCAGTCAGAGAAGAGCAGGCGCCGGGTTCTCCTGAAGCTGTCCGGTGAAGTCTTCGGCGGCGGCAAGCTGGGCGTCGACCCGGACACCGTCCGCGCAGTAGCCAAGCAGATCGCAGCCGCCGTTCCCGACGTCGAGGTGGCCATCGTGGTGGGCGGCGGTAACTTCTTCCGGGGTGCCGAACTGTCCCAGAGCGGCATGGACCGTTCGCGTGCCGACTACATGGGCATGCTGGGAACCGTCATGAACTGCCTCGCCCTGCAGGACTTCCTGGAGCAGGCCGGCGTCGAGACCCGGGTCCAGAGCGCCATCACCATGGGACAGGTGGCCGAGGCCTACATTCCGCGCCGTGCCATCCGCCACATGGAGAAGAACCGTGTGGTCATCTTCGGTGCGGGCGCGGGCCTGCCGTACTTCTCCACGGACACCGTGGCCGCCCAGCGTGCACTCGAGGTCCACGCGGACGTGGTGCTCATGGCCAAGAGTGGCGTGGACGGCGTGTACACCGCCGACCCGAAGAAGGACCCGACGGCGGAGAAGCTGGAAAAGCTCAGCTACGACGACGCGCTCCGCCGCGACATCCGGGTCATGGACCAGACCGCAATGACCATGTGCAAGGACAACAAGCTCTCCATGGTGGTGTTCGGCATGGAAGGCGAAGGCAACGTCACGCGCGCTATCCGCGGCGAAAAGCTCGGAACGCTGGTCACACCCTAGTTACAGCTAGGATATTTCTAGGACGGTTCCGCCCATTGGGCGGGACCAGGATTGTGAAATGCCCGGTTGGCCGGGAACCAATTTCTGAGGAGAGATCGTGATCGAAGAAACCTTGCTCGAAGCCGGGGACAAGATGGACAAGGCTGTTGAGGTAGCCAAGGAAGACTTCGCCTCGATCCGCACCGGCCGTGCCACGCCCGGCCTGTACAACAAGGTCATGGTGGAGTATTACGGAACCCCCACCCCGCTGCAGCAGTTGGCATCCTTCGCTGTTCCCGACGCCCGCACCATCCTCATCACCCCCTACGACAAGACCGCCCTGCGGGACATCGAACGGGCACTCAGTGACTCCGAGGTCGGCGCCAATCCGTCCAACGACGGCAACGTCATCCGCATCACGATCCCTGAGCTGACGAAGGAACGCCGCAAGGAATACGTCAAGATCGTCAAGTCCAAGGGTGAGGACGCCAAGGTGTCCATCCGCAACATCCGCCGCAAGGCCAAGGAAACCCTGGACCGGCTCGTCAAGGACGGAGAAGCCGGCGAGGACGAGGGCACCCGCGGCGAAAAGGAACTCGACGTGATCACCAAGCAGCACGTCGACGGAATCGACGAGCTCCTCAAGCGCAAGGAAGCTGAGCTGCTCGAGGTCTGATGGGCCAGGCACAGCAGGCCCCCGGCGCGCGGGCCCGAACCCGGACCCGCCAGCCACGGCCCAACCCCACGCCTGGAGCCGGGCGCAACCTGCCGGCAGCAATCATCGTGGGCCTGGCTATGCTCCTTGCGGTGCTCGGCGGGCTGCTCTTCCTGCCGCTCGGCTTTGTTGCCGTCGTCACCACTTTCGCGGTCTTCGGCGTGTGGGAGGTCTTCCGCGCGCTCGAAGCGAACGGCACACGGCTGCCCATCGTGCCGGTCATGGTGGGAACGGCGGCCATGCCGTTCTCGGCCTACTTCGGCGGCTTGGAGAGCCTGCTGTTCGCGATGCTGGCCAGCAGTGTGGCGGTGCTTCTCTGGCGGTCCGTGGAGAGTGCAACGGGTTCGGCCCGCAGCATTTTCGCCGGGGTGTTCACCCTCGCCTGGGTACCGTTCCTAATCAGTTTTGCCGCCCTGCCGCTCCATGTGGAGGGCGGCGCTTCCCCGGTGGGCCCGTGGCCCGGCGGAACTGTGCCGGAGGGCGCCTGGCAGATTGTGATCCTGCTGCTCCTGGTGGTTTCCAACGACACCTTCGGTTATCTCGTGGGCGCCCGGCTGGGCAAGCACCCCATGGCGCCAAAGATCAGCCCTAAGAAATCCTGGGAGGGTTTCGCCGGATCTATCGCGGGCGCCATGCTCGTTGGCATCCTGGCCAGCATCTTCCTGCTGAACAAGCCCTGGTGGGTGGGCGTTGTGCTGGCGATCGGCATGGTGGCGGCCGCCACCGCCGGCGACCTCGCCGAATCGATGGTCAAACGCGAACTCGGTGTCAAAGACATGAGCAGCATCCTGCCCGGACACGGCGGGGTGATGGACCGGCTGGACTCGATCGTGTTCGCCTCGCCGGTGGCCTTCATGCTGTTCGTCCTGTTTTCCGGGGCCTAAGTTTTGCCCGGCTTGGGGTTTCCCGGGCCGGGTTGTCCCGGCGGGCGCCTCGGGCGCCCGGCCCTCCGCAACACCCTAGAATAATGCGGTTACGATCCGCCGAAGAAGTATCGAAGGAAACATGGTGAGAGTGGACAGCAAGCGGCAGATTCCCGCGTCGTTTGAACGCGTGGCGCGGACGGACTACGGCTACAACGCCAAGCAGGTGGACCAGTTCCTGCAGCAGGCCCGCGTATCACTGGAGACGCCCGAGGCCGCCGCCCACCCCATCAAAAGCGCTGATGTCCGGTCCGTCTCCTTCGACCCCGTCAAGGGCGGGTACTCGGCCGTCGCCGTGGACGCCGCACTTGACCGGCTTGAGGACGCCTTCGCCCGCCGGGAGCGGGACGACCTCATCGCAGAACGTGGCGAGGACGTCTGGCTCCGTCAGATCGGGCAGCTTTCCGGGACACTGCGCGGCCGCCTTCACCGGCCCGACGGCGAGAGGTTCCGCCGCCCGGCCAAGAAAAAGGCGCGCAGCTACAACACCAGGGACGTGGACAACCTGTGCCGGGACCTGATCGGCTACCTGGAACAGGACAAACCCCTCAGCGTTGACAACGTGCGCCGCGCGGTCTTCCGTCCCGCGGCCGGCGAGGATGGCTACGAGGAGACCCAGGTGGACGCATTCCTCGACCGGGTGGTCGAGCTGATGGCCGCCATCGACTGACGGCCAGCCCGCTCAGCGCTCCGTGGCCAGCCCGCTTTGCGCTCCGTCACCAGCGGCCGCTCGGGCGTGTGCAGCCTGGTCATCACCCTGGTGACGGTCCCCGGCACCCGGGAACTGGTGGCACGCGACGTCAGGACCATCACAGCAAAGGCTGCCGGTCCACGCGGCGGGCTGCGCCAGCCACGGCGGCGTCCCCGCCATGCCGAGAATTGTTCCCGCCACCATGGCGCCGCCGCACAGCAGGCCGCCGGTCACCATCCCCGCAATCGCCCCGGTGTCGGTCAGGCCCCGCCACCAGATACCCAGCAGCAGGACGAGATGGAGGTCCGGTCGCTGACCGGCGTCGGCGCGGAGAAATCCGTCGAGCACTGGCCCTTTAGGGTCGCTGAAAGCCGGTCACTCAAAGCAGGAGCCCCCGCGCACGGCGCAGGGGCTCCTCACGTGTCAGCCGCCGTCGGGGGTGGGTCATCGCCTCAGGGTGCGTGGTGGCCTCGGGTGTGTTCACCGTGCGGCACCGCGAACTGTCCTGCCGTCGAAGCGGCGAGTCCCGGCGTCGTGATGGCGGCAACCAGCAGCGCCCCGGCGAAGGCAACGGCGAGCAGCCGCCCAGCACCCAGACGGGGCGATGTGCCGCGGCCCGAACCGCCGTGAAGATTCGGGGACCAGCGGCCGAGCCATGATGTGGCCGCGAGAATCATGAGGGTGAGCAGCAGGGCTGCGAGGTGGCTTATGCCCAGGCCAGCCATGCCGGTGCCTGCGGCCAGCACGATGGCCGCCACGTGCACGGCGGCAGCGGCAGGCAGCAGGACAGAAGTGGTCCGGGCCGCCGGGTAACGGTTCCTGCTCAGCCCTGTCACTGTCCACACCAGCAGGGCCACTCCCCAGATCAGGCTGGCCGCGGCGCCGGCCGACCGCCCGGGAAAGGCGGGGCCGGCAGCCGCAAACAGGCTGGAGGATACGGCCAGATTGACCGCGGACGCGCCGAGCCCGGCAAAACCGGCGACGAGCCGCACGGCATCGGAACGGAACGTTTCCTGCGCTGCCGGAACAGCCGCGGTGGCCTGGCTGGTCATCGTCTGCTAGGCGCGGGCCGTGGCGGGGACCTTGTCCAGGGACAGGCCGACGCCCAGCAGCAGGACGGCGCTCGCCAGGTGCAGAACGTTGTCCGCGCCGTTGAGGGCAATGATGTTGAGCGGCGAGGTGAGCAGGAACAGGCCGAGAATGCCCACCAGCAGGTACACCGCGCCCACCGCAGTATTGACGGTGCGTGCCAGCTGCAAGTCCTTGACACCCGCGTAGAGCAGGGCGGCGCCGATGGCCAGGTGGATCACATTGTGCAGCGGATTGACCTCGAAGATGATCAGGTTGGAGCCTTCGGTGGAGAAGAACCCGACACCCGAGGTCACGGCGAAGCCGACGAGCCCCACCAGCAGGTAGACGGCTCCGAAGACCGTGGCGATAAGACGGTTCGGTGAGTTGCGCATGGCCCAAATTCCTTCCGGTTGCCGGCCGGGCAGGCGCCCTGGCCAGATTTGCGGGGCCCCGGCTGGGACTCCCGGAAGCAATTCGGGTCCGGTTGGCGCTTGGATGGGTGGGCGGTCAGATGAGGGGTCAGGCCTTTGGCCTGAGCTTGATGGTGACCAGCTTCAGGTCGTCCTTGCCGGCGAAACGGTACACCAGTTCAATGTCCTTCCCGTCGCACTTGATGAGTCCTGCCACGTCCGCGATGTTGTTGCCGTTCTCGGTGCTGACTTTGAGGTCGTCGTAGGCCGTGGTACAGGACGGGTCCAGCTGGAGGCTCTTGATGCCGGAAGCGAATTTCTCCCGACTCAGCTGCTCCTTGAGGCTGGGGTCCATGTAGTCGTTGTATGCCTTGTCCGTGTCACCGGCGATGACCAGCTTGGTGAAGCTGTCCGCGAGGTCCCCGGCATGCCGGGTGGACCCGCCCACGAGGTTCACCAGAAGCAGCACTCCCACCGTCACCAGCAACAGCACGCCTGCCACAATGCCCAGGACGATCCAAAGACCCTTGCGGCTCCGGGGCGGCGGCAGGCCCGGCAAACCGAACGGAGAAGACGGAAGCGCCCGCCGGCCAGGGGGCTGCCGGGGACCCGGTTGGTGGGGGCCGGGCTGCTGGGGGCTGCCCTGCTGGGGGCCAGGACCGTAAGCGCCCGGCTGCTGAGGACCGGGCTGTTGCGCGCCGGGCTGCTGTGGGGGGAGCGGAGGGGTGCTCAAAGGTGGGGCCTTTCCGGCACCGCACCAGCGGTGCTCCGACTAACGGGGCACAGCCGGCGCCCGGTCAACGTTTGAGGAATAGCCTATAGCGTCCACACCCCGGAACACTGATATTTTCCCGTGGTTACGGTCGTCGGTCCAGCGGTCAGTCTCCCGCGGACCTGCGGTCAAGCAGCGGCTGGATCCGGAAAGGTATCAGGTCACCCATGGCCAGTGCCGTATCCGTCCGCTCGACGCCGTCGCAGGCCAGGATCTTCCCGTTGATCCGGAAGAGGTCTTCCGCATCCAGTGCCACCACACGCAACAGCAGGTCGGCCGAGCCCGTCAGGCCGTAGCCCTCGAGGATCTCCGGCACGGCCGCCAGCTCATCGGCGAGGGAGCCAAGCTTTTGCTGCTGGACATGTACCGAGATGAAAGCCATCAGCGGATAGCCCAGGGACGCCGGATTGATGCGCCGCTCGAACGAGAGGAAGACGTGCTTCTTCTCGAGCTGGGCCATGCGCGCCTGGACTGTATTGCGGGAGAGTCCGAGCTTCTCGGCCAGCGCCACCACTGTGCGGCGCGGGTCCTGTGCCAGGGCAGTCAGAAGCCGGGTGTCCGTGCCATCCAAAGCTTGCATAATGCGCAAGGCTAGCACGGTCTGTGGCCGCCAAACAGTGCATTGTGCTCAGTTTCAAGCCTGGTGGTTGTACCTCCTGAGCATTGTGAGTAGGGTCACAATTAACCGGGGCAAAGGCGCCCGGGAGGCCGGAATGCGGCGGTATCACGAGTCCTGCCGCGGGATGGTTACACGACGTCAGAAGGTTGCGGCAACAGTGGTGACAGACGATGCGGGCCAGGGCGGAACAGCCGCCGGCCGGGACAACAAGGCAGGGCACCAGGGTGGCGCTGGCCACGACATGGTTCAGCTGATTACCCCTGCGGGGGAGCGCGTTAGCCATCCAGAGTACGATCCCTGGGTCAGGGAGGTGTCGGACGAGCAGCTGTGCTCGCTCTATGAGGACCTGGTGGTGATCCGCCGGATCGACAAAGAGGCAACTGCACTGCAGCGCCAGGGCGAACTGGGCCTTTGGCCTCCGCTGCTGGGCCAGGAGGCCTCGCAGGTGGGATCCGTGCGTTCGCTGCGGGATGACGACTTTATTTTTCCCAGCTATCGCGAGAACGGTGTGGCCTACTGCCGCGGGGTGGACCTGAAGGACATCCTGCGGGTCTGGCGCGGCGCTGCTTCCGGCGGCTGGGACCCGTACACGGTCAACATGGCCATCCCGCAGATAGTCATCGGCGCGCAGACGCTGCACGCCACCGGCTACGCCATGGGAATCCAGAACGACGGTGCCGACTCCGCGGCCATCGTGTACTTCGGCGACGGCGCCACCAGCGAGGGCGATGTCAACGAGGCCATGGTCTTCGCTGCGAGCTTCCAGGTGCCCCTCGTGTTCTTCTGCCAAAACAACCAGTGGGCCATTTCCGAGCCGGTGCGCCTCCAGTCCCACACGCAGCTGGTGGAACGCGGGACCGGATTCGGAATTCCCAGCATGCGGGTGGACGGCAACGACGTGCTGGCCGTCATGGCTGCCACGCGGGTCGCCCTCGACCGCGCCCGCCGGGGCGGCGGCCCCACCTTCATCGAGGCCGTCACCTACAGGATGGGCCCGCATACGACCGCGGATGATCCCACCCGGTACCGCGATCCCAACGAACTCGAGGATTGGGCGGCCAAGGATCCGATCGGCCGGGTCCACGCACTGCTTGACCGGAAGGGTCTGTTCACCGAGGAGTTCGAAGCCGCCGTGCGGACCAAGGCGGACGCAGTCGCCCGTGAGCTGCGCGCCGGCTGCATCGGCATGCCGGATCCCGAACCCCTGGACGTCTTCAAGCACGTGTACAGCACCCCTAACTCCTGGCTGGACCGCCAGCAGGACCACTACTCCCGTTACCTTGCCTCCTTCGGCGATCCCGCAGGGGCTACACATGAAGAAGGTGCACGCTGATGACGCAGATGACCTTTGCGCGGGCAATAAATTCGGGCCTTCGCAGATCCCTCGACAACGATCGCAAGGTGGTCCTCATGGGCGAGGACATTGGCACCCTGGGCGGCGTCTTCCGTGTGACGGATGGGCTGCAAAAGGACTTCGGCCAGCACCGCGTCGTGGACACGCCCCTGGCCGAATCCGGCATCGTGGGCACCGCTGTTGGCCTGGCCTACCGCGGGTACCGGCCGGTCGTGGAAATCCAGTTCGACGGTTTCGTCTACCCCGCCTTCGACCAGATCGTGTCTCAGGTGGCGAAACTCCACTACCGCACCCGCGGCACCGTGAAGATGCCCATCACCATCCGCATCCCGTTCGGCGGAGGCATTGGGTCGCCCGAGCACCACTCCGAGTCGCCGGAGGCCTACTTCGCCCACACGGCAGGCCTGCGGGTGGTCACCCCGGCCAGCCCGCAGGATGCCCACACCATGATCCAGCAGGCCATTTCCTGCGACGACCCCGTGGTGTTCTTCGAGCCCAAGCGCCGCTACCACGACAAAGGCGAAGTCGACGAGCTGCTCGATCCCGCTTCAGCGACGCCGATGGGCCAGGCCCGCGTGGTCACGGACGGCAGCGACGTCACGCTCGTCGCCTACGGGCCGCTGGTGAAGACGGCCCGCGATGCAGCCACTGCGGCCGCTGACGAAGGCGTCTCCGTCGAGGTCATTGACCTGCGGTCGCTGGCTCCGGTGGATTTCGCCACCGTGGAGGCCTCGGTCCGCAAGACCGGCCGGCTGGTGATCACCCACGAGGCCGGGCAGTCCGGCGGCCTCGGCGCCGAGGTTGCGGCCAGCATCACAGAGCGCTGCTTCTACCATCTGGAGGCGGCACCGGTCCGAATCACCGGCTTTGACGTGCCGTACCCCTACTCGAAGGTGGAAATGCACCACCTTCCGAACCTGGACCGGATCCTCGACGGCGTGGACCGCGCGCTGGGCCGGCCGAATTCGCTGAGCGGGCTGGAAGGATGACCGCCACAATGATCAAGGAATTCCGGCTGCCCGACCTCGGCGAGGGGCTGACCGAATCCGAAATCGTCAGCTGGAAGGTGGGGGTCGGGGACACCGTCAGCCTGAACCAGATCATCGCAGAGGTGGAGACCGCCAAAGCCGTGGTGGAGCTGCCCTCACCGTTCGCTGGCGTGATCACTGCCCTGCATGAGCAGCCGGGGACCGTTGTCGAGGTGGGCAAGCCGATCGTCTCGTTCGAGGTAAAGGACGACGCCGACAATCAGCCTCGCGCTGCCGCTCCGGCCGAGGCGCCGCTCCCCAAGAGGGAACCCAACCTCGTCGGGTACGGCGCCGTCGTCGAAAGCACCGGCCGTCCCGTCCGCCGGCAGCGCACGCTGGTCGAGCCCGCCGAAACCAAGAACCCCCCGGTTAAGCCCGCCCCCTTGGTTGAACCTGTCGAAACCAAACCTGCGGAGACCAACCCCACCGAGCGCCCGCGTTCCACACCGCCGGTCCGGAAGCTTGCCAAGGACCTCGGCGTGGATCTGGAGCAGGTGGCGGGGACCGGCCCCGGCGGCTTAATTACCCGTGACGACCTCCATAATTTCGTCGGGGGCGGGGACCATCCCGCGGCGGCGCAGCAGGAAACGGCGCCACACGAAGAGGCGTTCCAACCCGTGCCGGTCCCGGGTGAACGCGAGGTGCGCACGCCGATCAAGGGTGTCCGCAAATACACCGCCGCCGCCATGGTCAGCAGCGCCTTTACAGCTCCGCACGTGACGGAATTCCTCACCGTCGACGTCACACCGGCCATGGAACTGCTGGCCAGACTGAAGGAAAGCAAGGCCTTTGCCGGCCACAAGCTCACGCCGCTGACCCTTGTGGCCAAGGCTGTCCTCATCGCCCTGCGGCGCAATCCGGGCGTCAACGCCAAGTGGGATGAAGCCAATCAGGAGATCGTGCAGTTCAACTACGTGAACCTCGGCATCGCGGCCGCAACCCCACGCGGCCTCACGGTTCCCAACATCAAGGACGCCGACCGACTGGCGCTCGCCGACCTCTCCACGGCGCTCGCCGAGCTGACGGACACCGCCAGGGCCGGCAAGACCAGTCCGGCGGACCTCTCCGGCGGCACCATCTCCATCACCAACATCGGCGTCTTCGGGATCGACGCCGGCACGCCCATCCTCAACCCCGGGGAGGCCGCGATCCTCGCCGTGGGCGCCGTGCGCAAAACCCCGTGGGAGTACCAGGACCAGGTCGCCCTGCGGCAGGTCATGACACTGAGCCTCGCCTTCGACCACCGGCTGGTTGACGGCGAGCAGGGATCCAGGTTCCTGGCGGACGTAGGCGCGCTTCTCGCCGACCCTGGCATGGCCTTCGCGATGGCCTAGCCCCGGGATTTTCCAGGAACCAAGACGGGGCACTTTGAAGCCGCAATAGGGCTATTATCGCCAAAACCCGGCGTGTCCGTGTCAAAGTGCCCCGTTTTGGCTGCGGACCTGGCGCGGTGTCAGTCCCGCTGAGGGCAGGGTGAGATGGGTTAGTCGGCCAGCGGGCTGGCTGTCACCAGCAGGGCGGCCAGCGCCATGTTCTCCAGGAGTGGCCGCGCCGACTTGATGGCCATGCGCCGGCCGTGGCTGCGGACAGAGTGCGGCGTGGAGTTGATCAGGCCGAACGTCGCGTGGGCCCGCATGCGCAGGTCGGAGGTGTCCGTCGTGCCGTGGATGCCGGCGAGCACGTCCACCCACACTTCCACGTAGCTGCGCTGCAGGGCGCGCACCTGCGCCTGGTCCTCGCTGGCCAGGTTGCTGAAATCCCGGTCCTGCACGCGGATCACGTCGGGGTTGCTGAGGGCGAAATCGACATGGAACTGCACCAGCCGGGCCAAGGCTGCGGAGGGATCGGCGGCGTCGGCCACCACCTGGCGGCCGCCGTCGAGCAGGTCCTGGCTGACAGTCAGCAGCAGCGCGCCCAGCACGGCCTGCTTCCCGGGGAAGTGGCGGTATACGGCGGGCCCGCTGACGCCTGCGGCCGCGCCAAGGTCCTCAAGGGAGACCCGGTTGAACCCGTTAACGGCGAAGAGCGTGGCCGCAGCGGACAGGAGCGCCTGCCGGCGGGATTCTTTGGCCCGGCTGCGCTGCGTTGGGCCGGACGTCTCATGGCCGGCTGCGGCCTGGCCGGGAGCAGTCAGCTCTCCGTGATCTGTGGTGGGCACTTTTCCTCCTCGGAACCCAAAGAACTCTACCAACATCCTGTGTTGGACATCACAGTTACTAGAGACTAACCTAAACTCAGTTACGAGGCACTAACCGAAATTCGGCGGGACTGCCCGCCCGAGGTGCCCGGGAATGGAATCGGTCAATGGAGACACTCGCCAGCCGGCTGGATACCGCCGGCAGCGCATTCGCGGCCAACAGCCTTGCGCAGCGCGCACTCGCCGATGAGCTGCGGAAACGTCTTGCGACGGCGGCACTGGGCGGACCGGAAAAGTCCCGCGAGCGCCACATGGCCCGCGGCAAGCTGCTTCCCCGGGAGCGGATCGACCGGCTTCTCGACGACGGCAGCCCCTTCCTCGAGATCGCACCGCTGGCGGCGAACGGCATGTACAACGACGATTCGCCCGGCGCCGGCGTCATCGCGGGCATCGGACTGGTGCATGGCCGCCACGTGCTGGTGATTTCCAACGATGCCACCGTCAAGGGCGGCACCTACTATCCGATGACGGTGAAGAAGCACCTCAGGGCCCAGGAGATCGCGTTCGAAAACCGGCTCCCGTGCATCTACCTCGTGGATTCGGGCGGAGCTTTCCTCCCCAAGCAGGACGAGGTCTTCCCGGACCGCGACCACTTCGGCCGGATCTTCTACAACCAGGCCAGAATGTCGGCTGCCGGGATTCCCCAGATCGCCGCCGTCATGGGCTCCTGCACCGCCGGCGGCGCCTATGTTCCCGCGATGAGCGACGAAACGGTGATTGTCCGGAACCAGGGCACCATCTTCCTCGGCGGCCCGCCCCTGGTGAAGGCGGCCATCGGAGAGATCGTCAGCGCGGAAGAGCTCGGGGGAGGCGAGGTGCACTCCCGGATCTCCGGCGTCACGGACCACCTTGCCGAGAACGACGAGCACGCCCTGCAGATCGTCCGCAACATCGTCTCCACGCTGCCCGGGCCCGCCACGCCGGCCTGGGACGTGGACACCGCGGTCGAACCGGCTGCCGAGCCCGGCGAGCTCTACGGGGCCGTCCCCACGGACGTCAACGCGCAGTACGACGTCCGCGAAGTCATCGCCCGGCTGGTGGACGGCAGCCGCTTCCATGAATTCAAGAAGAACTACGGCGCCACGCTGGTCACGGGATTCGCCAGGATTCACGGCCACCCCGTCGGCATTGTGGCCAACAACGGGGTGCTGTTTAGTGAGTCCGCACTCAAGGGCGCCCACTTCATTGAACTGTGCGACCAGCGCGGCATTCCGCTGCTCTTCCTGCAGAACATCTCCGGTTTCATGGTGGGCAAGGACTACGAGCAGGGCGGCATTGCCAAGAACGGCGCCAAGATGGTCACCGCCGTTGCCACCGCCAGGGTGCCCAAGCTGACCGTGGTGATCGGCGGGTCCTTCGGCGCCGGCAACTACTCGATGTGCGGCCGGGCCTATTCACCGCGCTTCCTGTGGATGTGGCCGGCCAGCCGGATTTCCGTCATGGGCGGCAACCAGGCCTCCAGCGTCCTGGCCACGGTCAAGCGCGACCAGTACGAGGCAGCCGGCCAGGAGTGGTCCGCGGAGGAGGAAGAGGCGTTCAAGGCCCCTATCAGGGAGCAGTACGAGGACCAAGGCAGCCCCTACTATTCCACGGCGCGCCTGTGGGACGACGGCGTGATCGACCCCGCGGACACCCGCACCGTGCTGGGCCTCGCCCTCGACGTCGTGTCCCGCGTCCCGCTGCCCGAGTCCTCCTTCGGCCTCTTCCGGATGTGAGCCAGTAATGACTACTGAAACCATGTTCCGCACCGTCCTGGTGGCCAACCGCGGCGAGATTGCCTGCCGCGTGATCCGTACTTTGCGCGGCCTGGGAATCCGTTCGGTGGCGGTTTACTCCGACGCCGACGCCGACGCCCGCCACGTGCGCGAGGCCGACGCCGCCGTGCGGATAGGTCCGGCCGCCGCGTCCGAGAGCTACCTCAGCATCGACGCGATCATCCAGGCCTGCCGCGACACCGGCGCCGAGGCCGTACATCCCGGCTACGGCTTCCTGAGCGAGAACGCCGACTTCGCCGGCGCCCTCGAAAAGGCCGGCATCGCCTTCATCGGCCCCGGGGTGGAGGCGTTGGAGGTCATGGGGGACAAGATCCGCTCGAAGAACCACGTGGCCGGGTATGGCGTTCCGGTGGTCCCCGGCATCGCCGAAGCCGGCATGACGGATGAGGACCTGATCGCCGCCGCCCCCGCTGTGGGGTTCCCCCTGCTGATCAAGCCCTCGGCGGGCGGCGGCGGCAAGGGAATGCATGCCGTGCACCGTCCCGAGGAACTGCCGTCCGCACTGGCAACCGCACGGCGCGTGGCAGCCAGTGCGTTCGGGGACGACACCCTGTTCCTCGAACGCCTGGTGACCTCCCCGCGGCACATCGAGATTCAGGTCCTGGCCGACACACACGGAAACGTCATCCACCTGGGCGAGCGCGAGTGCTCGCTCCAGCGCCGCCACCAGAAGGTCATCGAGGAAGCGCCGTCGCCACTGCTGGAATCACTGCCCGACGGCGGGGCCGTCCGTGCCAAGATCGGCGAGGCTGCATGCCAGGCCGCCCGCAGCGTCCATTACACCGGCGCCGGCACCGTGGAGTTCCTCGTGTCAGACGACTCCCCGGACGAGTTCTTCTTCATGGAAATGAACACCCGCCTCCAGGTGGAGCATCCCGTGACGGAAATGGTCACCGGCATCGACCTCGTTGAGTGGCAGGTGCGCATCGCCGCCGGTGAGGTGCTCACCGTAGGGCAGTACGACGTCGTACTCAATGGCCACGCAGCGGAGGCGCGCGTTTATGCCGAGTCCCCGGAGAAGAATTTCCTCCCGTCGTCGGGAAGAGTGTTGCTGCTGGACGAAGGGCCCGGTGACGCAGAAGACCCCGGTGACGCAGGTGGCAAGGTCCGGGTGGACTCGTCATTGCTGGAGGGACTGGAGATCTCCTCCAACTACGACCCCATGCTCTCCAAGGTCATCGCCTGGGGAACGGATCGAAAAGCCGCCCTGGACAAGCTGGACGCGGCGCTGGAGCGGTACACCGTCCTTGGCATCGACACCAATGTGGAGTACCTGCGGCTCCTGATCAACGACGACGACGTCGGCGCCGGCCGCCTCGATACCGGCCTGATCGAGCGCAAGATGCCGGAGTTCGAATTCCGCCGCCCGGGCGACCCTGAATTTGTGGTCGCGGCTTTGTACGCAGTGGCGATGGAAGACCCTGGCCCGCAGGCACCCGGGGCAGGTCCGTGGCACCGCCGCGACGGTTGGCGGCTGGGTGGCCGCGCCCCGCGGCGGATCAGCTTTGGGACGCCGGATGGCGGAGTTGCCACAGTCGAGGTGTCAGGTCCCGTGGTGCCCGGCCCGGTGGCGGTGAGCGTCGACGGCGGTCCGCAGCGCACCGCGTCCCTGCGCTTCACCGGGCGCGACCACGCAGGGCTGACCCTCGACGGCGAAGCCCACGAGTACGCGCTGGCGCCGGTCCGCGGCGGCCCCGTTGCGCCGGGCCGGGGGGCCGTGCCCGGTGCGCCCACCGGCGTCTTCCTCGGTAGCGGGGGCTGGTCCTGCCGCCTCGAGGTGCTGGGCCGGGAGGCCCGCCTGCAGCGGGTGCTGGCCGCCGTCGAACGCGAAGAGGGCGCCGCCGACCCGGCGGTGCGCTCGCCGATGCCCGGCACCGTGGTGTCGGTCTCGGTCAGTAACGGCGACACCGTGGAGGCCGGCCAGGTGCTGCTCTCGGTGGAGGCCATGAAGATGGAGCACCAGCTCGTGGCCGAAGTCGCCGGAACCGTCCATGTCAGCGTCACCACAGGTGATCTCGTCAAGGCCGACGAGGTCGTTGCCACAATCCACGCGGCCGGTGCCGAACCCCAAGATGCAACAGATGAACGTAAGGAGGCCTAGCGATGGCCGATTTTGAACTTAGCGAGGAGTACCAGGACCTCAGCAAGACCGTCCGCGAGTTCGCCGACGAGGTGGTGGCTCCCGTCTCCGCCAAGCACGACGAGGAACACAGCTTCCCGTACGAGGTGGTGTCGCAGATGGCGGACATGGGCCTGTTCGGCCTGCCCTTCCCGGAGGAGTACGGCGGCATGGGCGGGGACTACTTCGCGCTGGCCCTCGCACTGGAACAGCTGGGGCGGGTGGACCAGTCCGTCGCCATCACGCTCGAGGCAGGCGTTTCGCTCGGTGCCATGCCTGTATACCGCTTCGGCACCGAGGCCCAGAAGCAGGAATGGCTGCCGCTGCTCGCATCCGGAAAGGCGCTCGCCGGCTTCGGCCTGACCGAGCCGGAGGCCGGCTCCGATGCCGGCGGCACGAAGACCACGGCACGGCTGGAGGACGGTGGAGAGGCAAAAAACTGGGTCATCAACGGCAATAAGGAATTCATCACCAACTCGGGAACGGACATCAGCAAGCTGGTGACCGTCACCGCGGTCACGGGCCAGCAGGAGCGCAAGGACGGCAGCATCAAGAAGGAGATCTCCAGCATCCTGGTGCCCACCGACACGCCCGGCTTCAAGGCGGAAAAGGCGTACAACAAGGTGGGCTGGAATGCTTCGGACACGCACCCCCTGACGCTGCGGGACGTCACCGTTCCCGAGGCGAACCTGCTGGGGGAGCGGGGCCGGGGCTACGCCAACTTCCTGTCGATTCTGGATGAGGGCAGGATCGCCATCGCGGCCCTGGCCACCGGAGCGGCCCAGGGCTGCGTTGACCTCTCAGTGCGCTACGCCAAGGACCGCAGTGCCTTCGGGGCCAATATCGGCAAGTACCAGGGCATCTCCTTCAAGATCGCCCGCATGCAGGCACGCGCCCATACCGCCCGCCTTGCCTACTACGATGCGGCCGCCCGGATGCTCGCCGGCAAGCCGTTCAAGACCCAGGCGGCCATAGCTAAGATGGTCGCAGGCGAGGCGGCCATGGACAATGCGCGGGATGCCACCCAGGTATTCGGCGGCTATGGCTTCATCAACGAGTTCACCGTGGCGCGCCACTACCGGGACTCCAAGATCCTGGAGGTCGGGGAGGGCACCACGGAGGTTCAGCTGATGCTTATCGCCCGGGAACTGGGGCTGTAACAGGCCCGGTGGCCGTGTCTGTCGAAAGTCTGTGGAGACGCCGAAAGGATCAACGATGATTGACAAGGTTGTTGCCAGCGCTGACGAAGCGGTCGCCGACATAGCCGACGGCGCGTCGCTCGCTGTCGGCGGGTTTGGCCTGTGCGGGATCCCGGTGGCGCTGATAGACGCCCTTCACCGCCGCGGCGCCACGGACCTGGAGACTGTCAGCAACAACTGCGGCGTGGACGACTGGGGCCTCGGGATCCTCCTCAGGGACGGCCGGATCCGGCGGACGGTCAGCTCGTACGTGGGGGAGAACAAGGAGTTCGCCCGGCAGTACCTCGCCGGGGAACTGGAGGTGGTGCTGACCCCGCAGGGGACCCTGGCCGAGAAGCTGCGCGCCGGCGGCGCCGGCATCCCCGCCTTTTACACAAAGGCGGGCGTGGGGACACAGGTGTCCGAGGGCGGCCTGCCGCAGAAATACGACGCCGACGGCGGTATCGCCATCGCGTCCCCGGCCAAGGAAGTACGGAGCTTCGACGGCGTCGACTACGTCCTGGAGGAATCCCTGACCCCCGACTACGGCCTGGTCCACGCCTGGAAGGGCGACCGCCACGGGAACCTCGTCTTCCATGCCACGGCCATGAACTTCAACCCGCTCTGCGCCATGGCCGGACGCATCACCATCGCGGAGGTGGAAGAACTCGTGGAGCCGGGCGAGCTGGATCCCGAGCATGTCCACCTGCCGGGCATCTTCGTCCAGCGCGTGGTGGTGGTGCCCGAGTCCGAGAAGCGCATTGAGAAGCGGACGGTCGCACTGTCAGCCGCGTCCGCAGGCCAATTGGGGAGCACGAGCACCGGCACGGCAGGAACCACCGGCACCACCGAACAGGCAGGAGCGTAGCCGTGGATCTGAACAGCGCGCAGGGCGAGCCGCCCCGCCCCGAGGCCGTCCGTCCCGAGTACCGCCGGGCAGCCTCCTCACACCCCGAGGGCAAAGGCTGGACCCGCAATGAGCTCGCCGCCCGCGTGGCCCAGGAACTGAGCAACGGCCAGTACGTGAACCTGGGCATCGGGATGCCCACCCTGATCCCCAATTACATCCCTGCCGGCGTCGAAGTGGTCCTGCACTCCGAGAACGGGATTCTCGGCGTCGGCCCCTATCCCGGCGAGGACGAGGTGGATCCCGACCTGATCAACGCCGGCAAGGAGACCGTCACCGTCAACAAGGGCGCGGCGTTCTTCGACTCCGCCCAGTCCTTCGGCATGATCCGGGGCGGGCACGTGGATGTGGCCGTGCTTGGCGCCATGGAGGTTGCCGCCAACGGTGACCTCGCCAACTGGATGATCCCCGGAAAGATGGTCAAGGGGATGGGTGGCGCCATGGACCTGGTCTTCGGTGCCAAGAAGGTGATTGTCATGATGGAGCATGTGGACCGCAGCGGGAAGCCCAAGATCGTGGAACGCTGCTCACTTCCTTTGACGGGCAAAGCGTGTGTGGACCGCATCATTACCGACCTTGCCGTCCTGGACGTGACTCCTGACGGGTTAATCCTGCGTGAACTCGCTCCGAACGTGTCGGTGGAGGATGTTGCCGCGGCCACCGGTGCGGAGCTGTTCGAGGAGGACCAGGAACTCACCGTATGAGCGCAGACGGTATGAGCGCAGACGGGGTTTCAGGCAGTTCCGGCAGCGCCCGCGTCATCGAGCAGCGCGGACTGTACTTCGAGGAACTCGAGGAGGATGTCGTTTACGCCCACCGGCCCGGGCGGACCGTGACGGAGACGGACAACGTGCTGTTCACCACCATGACCATGAACACGCAGGGGCTGCACCTGGACGCGGCCTGGAGCGCGGGCCAGCCCTTCGGCCAGCGGCTGATGAACTCCATGTTCACGCTGGCAACAGTAGTGGGGCAGTCCGTCGGCCAGCTGACCCAGGGCACCATCATTGCCCAGCTCGGGCTGACGGACGTCGCCTTCCCGCACCCGCTCTACCACGGCGACACGCTCTATACGGAGACCGTGGTCACCGCCAAACGGCTGTCCGGCTCACGGCCGGGGCAGGGCGTTGTCACCATGCAGCACACCGGCCGCAACCAGGACGGAACGGTGGTGGCGCTGGCCACGCGGAGCTGCCTGATGTGGACGCACGAGGCCCACATAGAGGCGCAGAGGGGTAAATAATCGGACAATGGACAGTATGACCTTTGTGATGGGCCCTGCCCTGCTTTTCTGCCCTGCCGACCGCCCCGAACGCTTTCAGAAAGCCGCCGAGCGCGCCGACGCCGTCATCGTCGACCTCGAGGATGCAGTGGCGGCGCCGGATAAGCAGCGGGCACGCGGCGCCATCCTGGCCCAGCTCGCCGGTTCCGGCGAGGGGCCGGAGCTCGATCCCAGCCGGACCATCATCAGGATCAACCCGGCCGGTACCGAGGACTTTGAGAAGGACCTGCACTGCCTGGCCCACACGCCCTACCGCACCGTCATGCTCGCCAAGGCGGAGGGCGCGGACCAGCTCCGTGCCCTGCCGGACTTCCACGTGATCGCCCTGTGCGAGACGGCCGCTGGCATAGTCCACGCACCCGCCATTGCTGCCGAACCCAACGTGGTGGCCATGATGTGGGGGGCGGAAGACCTGCTTGCCTCCCTCGGCGGCACCTCCAGCAGGAACGACGATGGCGCCTACCGCGCCGTTGCCCTGCACGCCCGCTCCTCGGTGCTCCTGGCGGCGGGGGCGGCCGGCAAGCAGGCCGTCGACGCCGTCTACGTGAACATCCCCGACCTTGACGGCCTTGCCGCGGAGGCCCGGGACGCCGCCGCCTCCGGGTTCGGCTCGAAGGCCTGCATCCACCCCAGCCAAGTGGCGGCCGTCCGGGCCGCCTACGCGCCCTCGGGCGAGGACGTGGCCGCCGCTACGCACCTGCTGGAGGCGGCAAAGGAAGCCGGGGCCGGGGTGTTCCAGTACCAGGGCCGGATGATCGACGGCCCCATCCTTCGCCACGCGGAGTCGGTGCTTCGCAGGGCCCGGTAGGTTCCGCAGAACCCCGTAGTCCGCCATCGGTCTGCTTCGAGCATCGGGCCCGCATCATCTCCCTGCCCGCAGGGAGATGGGCGGGATCGCCTCGTAAAGCGGTGTCCGGATCCAGCGCTGGCCGGTCTCCCGGAACTCGGAACGGGTGGCGAAGCGGTAGAGGTAGGTGCGGGCGCGCACCCAGCGGGGGCGTTCGCCGTCGAACGGGTCATGGCGCAGCAGCCGCAGCATGGCTGCGTCCGCCTCCAGCAGCTTCCCGAGGAAGGCGTAGAACCATTCCTCGTGGACCGTGCGCAGGGGCAGGAACCACATGAGCCAGTCCAGCCGCAGGTGATAGGGCGCCCACTGGCGGGGCAGCCTGTGCACCTCGCCCGGTTTTCCCTTGAAGCCGTACTCGCGCCAGTCGGCTGCCTCGTCCGGTTCCTCGTCCAGGGTGCCCTCCACCGCCACTTCAATGCGCTGCTTCGTGACCGTGCCGAACGCCCCGTACGTGTTCACCAGCTGCCAGCGGTTGAAGCTGGCGTTCATCAGCTGGTACTGGGAGAACAGGTTGCGGATGGGCCAGTAGCTGAGGACCACCAGGAGCAGGGACGCGGCCAGGGTGATGATGAGCCACCAGAGGGGCGTCTCCCCGGTGCTGTTCCAGTCCACCGGAATGACGGGGAGCACCGCGTGGGCCACGGGATCGCTGATGCCGGCGAAGGCCAGCACAATCGCAATCCAGTTCAGCCAGGCGAAATTGCCGCTGGCCACGAGCCACAGCTGGGTGAAGATGATGATGCCTGCGGCGATGCTGCCCAGCGGCTGCGGCGCGAAGAGGAAGAACGGCACCACCAGCTGGGCGAAATGGTTACCCACCACCTCCAGCCGGTGGAAGGCCTTCGGCAGCAGATGCGCCTGCCGGCTTAGGGGGCCGGGCATCGGCTGGGTCTCATGGTGGTAGTAGAGGGCGGTGAGGTCGCGCCATTCCCGGCCGCCGCGGATCTTGATCATGCCGGCACCGAATTCCAGCCGGAACACCAGCCAGGCCACAAGAATCAGGATGGTACGGGGCGGATCGGTCTGCTCGGAACCCAGGAACGCCACCGTGAAGCCGGCCTCCAGGAGCAGCATCTCCCAACCGAATCCGTAGAACGTCTGCCCCACGTTGACCACCGACATGTACAGCAGCCACAGCGCCAGGAACGCGATCAGCGGCAGCCAGGGAGGACCCAGTTGGGGTACGCCGAGGACCAGGACCGCGGAGATGACCAGACCCGTTGCGCAGACGGCCCGGAACAGCCGGTCCGTGTAGCGCCAGCGGAATAGGGTGGGCCTGCGCATCCGACTGAAGGACGCCAGATAGTCCGGGACAGGAAGGAGGCCGCGCTCGCCGAGGAGGGCGGGGAACTGGTTGAGGGAGGAGAGGAACGCGACCAAATAGAGTGCGGCAACACCGCGCTGCAGCACCTGCCGGGCGAATTCATAATCCGGCGCATCGAACCATGCGGCCCAGTCCACGGGCACCACGTTACCCCGGCCCGCAAGCGCGTCAAGGTGCTGCCAATCGCCCGTGCAGGACGCCGGTGCCGGTCCGCGCACGTCCGGCGGCCTCCGTGGGTTGCGGGATACTTAAGCCATGCAGACTTCCGGCTCCAGCCGTTCAGCCAGCCAGCCGCGAACCGTCGTCATCCTCGGATCCACCGGTTCCATCGGCACCCAGGCGATTGACGTCGTCGACGGCGCCCCGCACCTTTTCGAGGTCGTGGCGCTGAGCGCCGGCGGCGGCAACCTCGACCTCCTCGCCCGGCAGGCCGTACACACCCGGGCCGCCGCCGTCGGCATAGCCGCAGACGATCCGGGGCGGCTCCGGGACCTGATCAACGACGCCGCCAGCGCGGCAGGGATCGGACAGTACCGTCCCGAGATCATCGCCGGTCCCGACGCCTCGGCCAGGATCGCCTCCGTGAAGGCGGACGTGGTGCTCAACGGCATCACTGGCTCGATCGGCCTGGCGCCCACCCTCGCCGCGCTGGAATCCGGTGCCACCCTGGCGCTCGCCAACAAGGAATCCCTGATCGTGGGCGGTTCGCTGGTCAAGGCGGCCGCCGCCGAGGGGCAGATCGTGCCGGTTGATTCCGAGCACTCCGCCATCGCACAATGCCTGCGTTCCGGGACCGCCGCGGAGGTGGACAGGCTCATCCTGACCGCCTCGGGCGGGCCCTTCCGCGGCCTTACCCGCGACCTGCTCTCGGCGGTCACTCCGGAGGAGGCGCTGGCGCACCCCACCTGGGACATGGGCCTGATGGTCACCACCAACTCAGCCAGCCTGGTCAACAAGGGCCTTGAGGTCATCGAGGCGCACCTGCTCTTCGACATCCCGCTGGACCGTATTGACGTGGTGGTCCATCCGCAGTCCGTTGTCCACTCCATGGTGCAGTTCGTGGACGGCTCCACCATTGCCCAGGCATCGCCGCCCGACATGCGCCTTCCAATTGCGCTCGGACTGGGCTGGCCGGACCGGGTGCCCAGTGCGGCCCCGCCGTGCGACTGGACGCAGGCCACCAGTTGGACGTTTGAACCGCTTGACGACGGCGCGTTCCCCGCCGTCCGGCTGGCTAAGGCCGCGGCGGAACAGGGGAGTACTTACCCAGCGGTGTTCAACGCCGCCAACGAGGAAGCCGTGATGGCGTTCCATGCGGGCAGGATTCGGTTCACGGACATCGTGGATACGATCGAAGCCGTCCTCAGCGAGCATTCGGGATCCTCCGGGCTAACGGTCGGGTCCGTGCTCGATGCTGAGAAGTGGGCACGTGCGCGCACCCACGAACGTTTAGCAGTGAGCAGTCTCTAGGAAGCAGCAGATCTTAAGCATGAGTCCCGTCATCCTCTTTATTCTTGGTGTCGTCTTTGTGGCGGTCGGCATCGCGGTATCGATTGCGCTGCATGAGGTGGGCCACCTGGTGCCCGCCAAGCTGTTCAAGGTGCGCGTCACCAAGTACATGATCGGCTTCGGCCCCACCGTCTGGTCGACCAGGAAAGGTGAGACTGAGTACGGCTTCAAGGCGCTGCCGCTGGGCGGCTACGTGTCGATGATCGGCATGTACCCGCCCAACAAGCAGGACGGCTCGGTTCGCCCGTCCAGCACCGGCATGTTCCAGACGCTGGCCACCGAGGCCCGCTCGATGGCCCATGAAGACGTGGGGCCCGGGGATGAGAACCGCGTGTTCTACCGGCTCCCGGTCTGGAAGAAAATCATCATCATGCTCGGTGGTCCGGCAATGAACCTGCTGATCGGCCTCGTGCTCACGGCCGTGCTGCTGATGGGCTTCGGCATCTCCGAGCCCACCACCACCATCGCCGACGTCTCCAAGTGCCAGGTGAAGGCGGGGGAGACCGTCGATCCGAATTCGGCTGGCTGCAAGCCGACACCGGCCGCTTCAGCCCAGCTCAAACCCAACGACGTCATCACCTCCTTCGACGGAAAAACCGTGACCAGCTGGGACCAGCTGACCGGCTGGATCCGCGCCTCCGCCGGCAAGGATGTCTCCATCACCGTGGAGCGCAACGGCTCGCCGGTGACCAGCACCGTCACCCCTGTCCTGTCCGCACGCCCAGTCGTCGGAGCGGATGGGCGCCAGGCCAAGGACAGCGCCGGAAAGCTCCTGTACCAGCACGTCGGCTTCCTCGGGATTGGCGCGCAGACCGCGCTGGTTCCCCAGCCGGCGTCGTCCGTTCTGCCCATGGCGGGGGAGAACATCAGGCAGGTTGCCGGTGTAGTGCTCAATCTCCCTGCCCGGGTTGTCGGAGTTGCCAAGGCCGCGTTCAGCGAAGAACCCCGGGACCCCAACGGTCCCATCAGCGTGGTGGGCGTGGGCCGCGTGGCGGGCGAGGTGGCCGCCATGGAGGAAGTGCCCGCCCAGTCCCGGCTCGCCGCGCTGGTCGGACTGCTCGCAGGGCTGAACTTTGCCCTGGCCGTATTCAACCTGATCCCGCTGCTCCCGCTCGACGGCGGCCACGTGGCCGGCGCCCTCTACGAGGCGGCGCGGCGGCGGGTAGCGAAGATGCTTGGCAAACCAGACCCGGGTGCCTTCGACATCGCGAAGCTGCTGCCGGTGACCTACGTGGTGGCCGCGCTCCTGATGGGAATGGGTGCGCTGCTGATTTACGCGGACATCGTGAAGCCGGTGAATCTCTTTGGTTAGCGTGGCGACTTCGCCCTAAATTGGCTGATTAGTAAAAATCAGCTTCAAGTGGTTGATCTATAAATATAAGCCGGATACGGTTTAGCCATGTACGTTCTGACCATCGACCAGCGTGGCAGCACCAACGATGTGGACCGCGTGCCCGAGCTCCTTGGGGCCCTCGGCAGCCACGGTGTCCGCTTTGAACGCTCTGTCGGCGACGAGGTGCAGGGTGTTCTGCAGGACCCCTCCCTGGTGGTCGATGTGACACTGCACGCTCTGCGCAGCGGGCACTGGTACGTGGGAATCGGCGTCGGCCCCGGAACCTTGCCGCCGGACGCAAGCCCCCGGGAAGGATCCGGAGCCGCCTTCGTTGCCGCGCGCAAGGCGGTGGAACGCGCCAAGTCAGCGGCGAGCCATGTCCCCGCTGCCGTGGTTGCCGGCCGCCAGGAGCACGGACCCGCTGTGGCATGCGCCAACGCGGAGGCAGTGCTGCGGCTGGTCGGACGGCTGGTGCAGGACCGGACCGAGGCCCAGTGGCGCGTCGTGGACGCCCTCCGCGCGAAGAGCGGGACCGAGCAGGGTCCCGGACGCCATGGACTGCAGAAACAGGTTGCACGGGATCTGGGAATCAGCGAACAGTCGGTGAGCCGGGCCGTCCTCAGGTCGGGCTGGCAGGAAGAATGGGCGGCAAGGCCTGCGGTGGAAATGCTGCTGGCAACCGCCCACCGCCTCATCCTTGAGAGCCACACCCCCGGGGACCGCACGCTTGAGGCCCAGGACGTCGACGAGAACCGAGGAGAACCGTGAACGCTGTCTGGATCGCAGCCGCCCTGCTGACTGCCGGCTTCCTGGGCTGGCCCGTCACGGCCCTGGTGTTCCGGCTGGCCCGCACCATCGACGACAAAGCCGATGCCGCCGCCGGCGCCGGCAGGGACAGCGCCGACGATCCCTCGGCCGACGTCACGGTGGACAGCCCCGCAACAGGGGACAGTCCGGCCACGTCGGACAGGATCAATACGGTCAACGGCGACATCACGGTGGACGCTGGCGGTGCCGCCGCGCCGAAACCCGGGGGCGAGGCGTCGGCCAGGCGGATCCTCCGGGGCGGGGCCATCATCGGAGTACTTGAGCGGCTGGCTGTCTGCCTTGCCATCCTGGCCGGACAGCCCGTGGCCATCGCGTACGTGGTGGCCATCAAGGGCCTGGGCCGGTTCGCCGAACTCAAGGAGACGCCGGTGGCCGCGGAACGGTTCATCATCGGCACGCTCGCCTCCATGCTGTGGGCGGCGGGAGTTGCCGCCTTCACGAAGGTCGCGCTCCTCGGGTAGCCCGGCCGCGGGATAGGGTATCTCTATGACTGTTTTTGCTGTTGAGTACGTATACGACGCCGAGTCCTCCGAAACGCGTGCGGCCACCCGCCCCGCCCACCGCGAATGGACCGCAGGACTCGCGCAGGACGGCACGCTTCTTGCCAGTGGACCCTACGGCGACGGCGCGGGCGCGCTGCTTATCTTCAAGGCGGCCGACGAACCCGCACTCAACGAGATCCTGCGGCAGGATCCCTTCGCTGCTGCGGGCGTCATTTCCGGCACCCGAACCACCGAATGGGCGCCCGTGACCGGCCTCCTGGCTGAGCACGCAGCCTAACCCCGCCACTGATTTTCGATTTCAAGGAGTCCACGTGACCTCGGTCAGCCTGGGAATGCCATCCGCACCGCCGCCCGTCCTTGCCCCGCGACGCAAGACGCGCCAGATCAAGGTGGGCTCCGTCGGCGTCGGTTCCGATTTCCCCATCAGCGTGCAGTCGATGACCACCACACCCACCACGGACATCAACGCCACGCTGCAGCAGATTGCCGAACTGACCGCCTCCGGCTGCGACATCGTCCGCGTGGCCTGCCCGTCCGCCGATGACGCCGAGGCGCTTCCGATCATCGCCCGGAAGTCGCAGATTCCGGTCATCGCCGACATCCACTTCCAGCCGAAGTACGTCTTCGCGGCCATCGAGGCCGGCTGCGCTGCGGTGCGCGTCAACCCGGGCAACATCCGCAAGTTCGACGACCAGGTCAAGGAGATCGCCAAGGCGGCCAAGGACCACGGCACGTCCATCCGCATCGGTGTAAACGCAGGATCCCTCGAACCTGGCATCCTGAAGAAGTACGGCAAGGCCACCCCTGAGGCCCTGGTCGAATCTGCGGTCTGGGAAGCCTCGCTGTTCGAGGAGCACGGCTTCCACGACTTCAAGATCTCCGTCAAGCACAATGACCCGGTGGTCATGGTGGCAGCCTACGAGATGCTCGCCGAGAAGGGCGACTGGCCGCTTCACCTTGGTGTGACCGAGGCCGGCCCCGCCTTCCAAGGAACCATCAAGTCGGCCACGGCCTTTGGCGCCCTCCTCTCGCGCGGCATCGGCGACACTATCCGCGTGTCCCTGTCCGCCCCTCCCGTGGAGGAGATCAAGGTGGGCAACCAGATCCTGCAGGCGCTGAACCTGCGGCCCCGCAAGCTGGAAATCGTCTCGTGCCCGTCCTGCGGGCGCGCCCAGGTGGACGTCTACACCCTCGCCGAACAGGTCACCGCCGGCCTCGAGGGAATGGAGATCCCGCTGCGCGTCGCCGTCATGGGCTGCGTCGTCAACGGCCCGGGTGAAGCGCGCGAAGCTGACCTCGGCGTCGCGTCCGGCAACGGCAAAGGCCAGATATTTGTGAAGGGTGAAGTCATCAAGACTGTCCCCGAGAGCCAGATTGTTGAGACACTGATCGAAGAGGCCATGCGTATCGCGGAAGAGATGGGGGAGGCCGATGGCGAAGATGCTGTCAAGGGTAGCCCCGTGGTTAGCGTCTCATAAGGACGGCGCCGCGCCGGACGGTGCCACCGTCCGGGTACTGGGTGTTGCGGACACCCGTCAATTGCGTGACCTGGCGGCGACGGATCCCGTCGCCAATGTGTTCATCCTGGCGCACCTGGAGTCTACGGACTCTGCCGCGCCCACCCCGGGCGGAGCCAACGTCCTGGGCGTTTTCGACGACGACGTGCTGATTGGCGCCTGCTGGGCAGGCGCCAACCTGGTCCCCGTCCAGCTGGACCCCGAACTGGCCGGGCCGGTGGCTGCTGCGGCCCACCGCTCCGGGCGACGGTACGCGTCGATCTTCGGCCCGGCCGGCACGGTCCTTGCCCTGCACCGCCACCTGGAGGAGCTGGGCCACCTGGCCCACGAGGTGCGGCCCGACCAGCCGCTCATGACCATCACCGGTGCCCCGGCCGTTGAGCCGAACTGGCAGCTGGGATATGGGCAATACGCAGACTTTGAGGCCATCCTTCCTGCCTGTGCGGCGATGTTCGAGGAAGAGGTGGGCTACTCGCCCTACCTCGGCGGCCGCGACTTCTACAGCCGCCGGGTGGCAGGCCTGATCCGCCAGGGCCACTCCCTGGTCCACCTGGAGGACGGCGAAGTGGTGTTCAAGGCGGAGCTCGGTGCCGTCACTGCCGAGGTCACCCAGGTGCAGGGCGTATGGATGAACCCCAGCCGCCGGGGACTCGGGCTGAGCGCCGGTTATATGGCGGCCGTGGTGCTGCTGGCCCAGAAAATGGCGCCCGTCACCAGCCTCTACGTCAACGATTACAACTCCCGGGCACGGGCCACCTACGAACGTGTCGGCTTCCGGCAGGTGGGGACCTTCGCTACAGTCCTTTTCTAACCGGCGGCTCAGGCCTTGCCTGGCCAAAGACCGGCCGAACTGGATTTGGAGTCGGTGATGGCTATCACATAGGTTCGTTCTAACCGCGTTTTCGGATTCGGGTGGTCTCAGAGATTTAGCGGCATGACCGGCCGCTGAGCCACGCCACCGCAGGGATGACCAGCCGGAAACGGCCAGGGGCTTCTCCTGCGGGGCGTGGCTTTTCTGTACAGCTTGCACATGGCCCGGAAACCCGTACAGCTGCCCAGCCGGTAGATTAGTACCCAGACAATCAGCACTTTCCCCAGAAACGGATACCTACCCGTGGTTCTTCGACTCTCCAAGCTTTTCCTGCGCACTCTGCGTGAAGACCCCGCCGACGCCGAAGTTGCCAGCCACCGGCTGCTCGTGCGCGCGGGATACATCCGCCGCGCGGCTCCGGGCATCTACACCTGGCTGCCGCTGGGGCTGAACGTCCTGCGCAAGGTGGAACAGATTATCCGCGAGGAGATGGCTGCCATCGGCGCCCAGGAAGTTCACTTTCCTGCGCTGCTGCCGAAGGAGCCCTACGAGGCGACCAACCGGTGGACCGAATACGGTGAAGGGCTGTTCCGGCTCAAGGACCGCAAGGGCGGCGACTACCTGCTGGCCCCCACGCACGAGGAGATGTTCACCCTGCTGGTCAAGGACCTGTACTCCTCGTACAAGGACCTGCCGCTGAGCATCTACCAGATCCAGAACAAGTACCGCGACGAGGCACGTCCCCGCGCCGGCCTGCTCCGCGGCCGCGAATTCATCATGAAGGACTCCTACTCGTTCGACGTCGACGACGCCGGGCTGGACGCCAGCTACGCAGCCCACCGGGCGGCGTACTTGAAGATCTTCGAGCGGCTCGGACTGGAGGTCATTCCCGTCACGGCCACCGCAGGCGCCATGGGCGGCTCCAGGAGCGAGGAATTCCTGCACCCCACCGACATTGGGGAGGATACCTTCGTGCGCTCGGCCGGCGGCTACACGGCCAACGTCGAGGCCGTGACCACGGTGGTCCCCGCCGAAATCGACTTCACCAACGCCCCGGCAGCGGAGATCCGCGACACCCCGAACACTCCCACGATCGACACCCTCGTGGATGCATCCAACCAGCTCGTGCCGCGCAGCGAGGCCGACGGCGGACCCTGGACTGCCGCTGACACGCTCAAGAACGTTGTTCTCGCCGTCACCCTGCCCACCGGGGAGCGCCAGATCGTCGTCATCGGCGTCCCGGGCGACCGCGGCGTCGACCTCAAGCGTGTCGAGGCCAACATCGGCGCCTACCTGCCGGTCGCCGGCGAGATCGCCGTCGAAGCCGCGGGCGAGGAGGACCTGGCCCGCAACCCGCTCATCGTGCGGGGTTACCTTGGCCCGGGCATGTCGCTGGGCGCGCCGCTCCTGGGCCTGGAGGGCGCTGCCAAGCTCCTGTACCTGGTGGATCCGCGCGTCGTCAGCGGCACGGCCTGGGTGACCGGTGCCAACATGGCCGGCAAGCACGTCTTCGGGCTCGTGGCGGGACGGGATTTCACCTGGGATGGCGTCATCGAGTGCACCGAAGTGCGCGCCGGTGACGAAGCCCCGGACGGCTCCGGACCGCTCGAAACGGCTCGCGGCATCGAGATGGGCCACATCTTCCAGCTGGGACGCAAGTACGCCGAAGCGCTTGAACTGAAGGTCCTGGACCAGAACGGCAAGCAGGTGGTGGTCACCATGGGCTCCTACGGCGTGGGCGTCACCCGTGCCGTGGCCGCGCTGGCGGAATCCAATCACGATGCCAAGGGCCTGGTCTGGCCTCGCTCCGTGGCTCCGGCAGACGTGCACGTCGTGGCCGTTGGCCGCGGTGAGGAGATCTTCGCCGCAGCTGAGCAGCTCGCCCTCGAGCTTGAAGGCGCCGGCCTGGAGGTCATCTACGATGACCGGCCCAAGGTTTCCCCGGGCGTGAAGTTCGGCGATGCCGAGCTCGTGGGCGTGCCCACCATCCTTGCCGTCGGCCGCGGACTCGTGGACGGCGTCGTCGAAATCAAGGACCGCCGCAGCGGCGAGGCTGAAAACGTGGCCGTGGACAAGGCCGTTGACTACGTGGTCAACGCCGTCCGCAGCAACTGACGCCTGCCATCTAAGTGGTTTCGGGGTTCGAGTCGATCCAGCTCGCCACTATCGTCCTGATAGTGGTGGCTGGATTCTCCGCAGGCTGGGTGGACGCCGTTGTGGGCGGCGGGGGACTGCTTCAGCTGCCGGCGCTACTGCTCGTTCCGGGGATTACCCCGGTGCAGGCACTGGCCACCAACAAGATGGGTTCCATTTTCGGCACCACCACCAGTGCCGTGACCTACTACGGCCGCGTCCGGCCGGACCTGAAAACTGCCGTGCCGATGGCCGCGATCGCGCTCGTGGGCAGCTTTGGCGGTGCGCTGCTCGCCACCCGGCTGCCGGCCGAGGTGTTCAAGCCGATCATCGTGGTGGCCCTGGTGGCCGTCGCGCTGTTCACGGCACTCAAGCCCGACGCCGGACACCTCACCGAGCTCAGGCACGACGGCCGCACGCACTACGTGGTGGCCTGCTCCATCGGCGCCGTAATCGGGTTCTACGACGGCCTGATCGGTCCCGGCACAGGCTCGTTCCTGGTGATCGCGCTGGTCTCGGCCATGGGGTACGCCTTCCTCGAGGCCAGCGCCAAGGCGAAGATCGTCAACATGGCGACCAACGCCGGAGCTCTCATATTCTTCCTCCCGCACGGGTCCCTGCTCTGGGGTGTGGGCCTGCTGCTGGGCGCGGCGAACATGGCCGGGGGATACCTTGGTGCGCGGACCGCTGTAAAACAGGGGAGCAAGTTCGTGCGTGTGGTGTTCCTGGTGGTGGTCTTCGCCCTGATCGTCAAGCTGGCGTTCGACGTCTGGCAGGAGAACTTCACCTGAGCTGACCCCTCGCCTCAGCTGGGCTTCCGGCGGCGCCAGGTCGCTCGGCGGCGCCAGGTCTCCGCCTGATATGTCCTCGCGGGCGGCCCCGGGACGGCGTACCATGCCTCTATGTCAGCCGGTGCGGAACCGTACAGGGAAGCCTTGGCTGCAGCCGTCCGGCATGCCACCCGCTGGCTGGAAAGCCAGCCCAGCCGCCGGGTGGGACCGCAGCAGGCAGCCCGGGAACTCGCCGCAGCGTTCGACGGGGCGCTGCCACAGTCCGGCATGGCCCCGGCGGACGTGGTGGATTACCTGGCCAGCCACGCCGAACCGGGCCTCATGGCCATGCCGTCCGGACGCTTCTTTGGCTGGGTCATCGGCGGCACGCTCCCGGCTGCCATGGCGGCCGACTGGCTCGTCAGTTCCTGGGACCAGAACTCGGTGCTCCGCTACGCCACCCCCGCCATTGCAGCCATTGAGGACGCCGCCGGCCACTGGCTACTGCAGCTGCTGGGACTGCCGGAGGAGTCCGACGTCGGCTTCGTCACCGGAGCCACCATGGCCAATTTCACCGGGCTGGCGGCCGCGCGGTGGCGGCTCCTAAAAGACGCCGGCTGGGATCTGGAACGCGACGGACTGTTTGGGGCGCCGCGGATCCACTGCATTGTGGGGGAGGAACGCCACGAGACGGTGGACCTCGCGCTGCGCTATCTGGGAATGGGCAGCCCCACCGTGGTTCCGGCCGACAGCCAGGGACGCATCGACGCAGCAGAGCTGGACTGTGCCCTGGACCGGATCGCCCTGCACCATGCCGCCGGTGGCCATACAGGCGCGGACCAATCAGGCGCGGACCAATCAGGCGCTGGACAGGGCTCGGGCCCTGCCCCGGTGCTGGTGTGCCTGCAGGCCGGGAATCTTCACTCCGGAGCCTTCGACCCTTTCGCCGCAGCCGTCGCGGTGTGCAAAGCACACGGCGCGTGGGTGCATGTCGACGGGGCCTTCGGACTCTGGGCCGCGGCCGTCCCGGAGCTCGCCGCGCTGACCGCGGGGGTGGAACGGGCGGACTCCTGGGCCACAGACGCCCACAAGAGCCTCAATGTCCCGTACGACTGCGGCGTCGTCGCGGTCCGGGATGCCCAGGCGCTGCGCAGCGCCATGGGCCTGAATGCCAGCTATCTACTCCAGGATGCCGACGGCTCCGGTGATCCCAGCCAGCGGGTTCCGGAGCTTTCCCGCCGGGCCAGGGGAGTGCCTGTGTGGGCGGCACTCAAGTCCCTGGGCAGGGACGGTGTGGCCGAACAGATTCGCCGCCTCGCCACCGCTGCTGCCCAGCTCGCGGAAAAGCTCACGGCCATTGACGGTGTGGAAGTCCTGAACGAGGTCGGCTACACACAGATCACGGTGGCCTTCGGCGACGATGCATCAACCCGCCGGGTGGCGGACTGGCTGATCGCCGACGGCAAGGTGTGGATGTCCGGTTCCCGCTGGCACGGCAGGGACGTGGTGCGGATCTCTGTCAGCAACTGGACTACCGACGCCGATGACGTCGCCATTGCTGTGGAGGCTGTGCGGACTGCCCTTGAAGCAGTGCGCTCGGGTGGGTCCTGAGGGCCCTACGCGGGAGGCGTGTCCATCGCCCCCTCGCCCGGTTCCGGCAAGTCACGGGCAGCCGGAAGCCCGTCCAGTGTCCGGCCGGCAAGTGTGCTGGCCACCCACAGTGAGCGGGCCATGTCACCGCCATGGCCCGGCCTCGAGGAGTAGTGCAGCGCGTTCTCCACCTCCCGGGCAAGGCTCCATTGACGGGCCACTTCCGGATCCAGCCCGGCCGCGACGCTGAAGTCGTGGCACCTCGCCAGCAGTCCGGCCGCTGGATCCGCTGCGGGCAGGTCCGGGATCCGGTTCCAGAGCACGGGAGCCACGGCGAATTCCGCCTCTCCCACCATCGGCTGGGGGTCGATGGCGGCGAAACTCCCGGCACCGGTATTCCTGGCCGCAATAGTCGCCGAGCCATTACTCGCCGATGCAGGATTCCCGGCCTCAGGATGCCCGGTCGCGTCGAGCCTGGCCAGGATGTTGAGGTAGTGGAAATCCGTATTGACCAGGACGTCCTCGGAGGACCGGCGGCCCACGGCACCGCGCGTCTGGCACACCTCGAGCGCCGCCTCCAGGAGCCACCGGGGAAACGGGCGGCCGAGCTGTTCCCAGTCGGCGGGCAGGTCGTCGCTCCACTGTTCCGCCCGGGCGGCCACATGCACAAATTCCTGCCACTGCGGCCGGCCGTCGGGCACGAGGCTTAGCTGGCGCATCAGGCCGCCCCATACCTCAACGGCGGTGTCCATCGGTTCCGTCCGGAGTGATCTGCCGGCGTCCAGGCGCTCAAGGAGCATGGAACACGTACCGGCGTCGGAGGCAAGCAACTGGACCGCACCATGGCCCTTCCACAGGGCCAGCGCGTGACGTTCCACCAGCGCTTCATCATGCGGAAAGGCCACCTTCAACGCCGCGGCGGCTCCTGCGCTCCGGACCGGCACCACCACGCCGCCGTGACCGCTCCAAGGGAGCGCTCCCGGCTCCAGCTCGAGCTCAAGCTGCCACTGGTCCAGCCGGCCGCGGATCATGTCCGGCAGCGACGCCAGCCAGGCCCTGCCCGCGCTGGTGCGGGAATAGCGGCGCGCCAGGTCCGGTGGGATGGGAACGTCTGCTGGCCGGCTCACAGCTCCAGCGTAGTAGAGGCCTCCTAACGACGCGGGCAGGCCGCTGGCACACCTACACGATGCCGCTGGCGCCGAGCAGGTTGCCGATGGTGAACGTCGCGGCAAGGGCAAGGCCGCCACCCACCACCACGCGTGCAGCCGCCCGGGTTTTCGAGCCGCCGCCGATCCACGCGCCGACGGCACCTGTTACGGCCAGGGCCAGGAGGACCGCCCCAAAAGTCACCGCGACGCGGATGTTTTCCGGAGGCAGCAGGATGGCGAGCATTGGGAGCACGGCGCCCAGCGTGAAGGCGATGGCCGATGCGAAGGCAGCGTGCCACGGGCTCACGATGTCCTGTTCGTCGATGTTGAGCTCTGCGGAAAGATGGGCTGCCAGGGCATCGTGCGCCGTGAGTTCCAGGGCCACACTTCTGGCCGTTTCTTCGCTAAGGCCCTTGTTCCGGTAGATGGCGGCGAGCTCCAGCAGCTCCTCTTCCGGTTCCTCGGCAAGTTCGCGCCGTTCCTTCTCGATCAAGGCCTTTTGGCTGTCGCTCTGGCTGCTCACGGAGACGTACTCGCCCAGGGCCATGGATACGGCACCACCCACGAGGCCGGCAGCACCGGCCGCAAGGATGGGGCCGTGCTCGCTGGTCGCACCGGCCACGCCCACGACAATGGCCGCGACCGACACGATCCCGTCATTGGCTCCCAGGACACCGGCACGCAGCCAGTTCAGGCGGTGCACGATGTCGTTGTGGTGGGGCTCATTGGCGTGTTGCCCCTGGGGGGTCAACGCCGGCTTGTCCGCTGAATCCATGGCTCCAGCAAACCACTTTGGGGCGGCAGGCTGCCAGTGGGGGATTTCTTCCGCCCGGGTCTAGGGCGCCGCCGGTGTGGCCGCCGCACCGGCGGCGGTCCGGTGTGGCGAGGGCGCATCCGGTTCCGGGAGTTCCGGCAGGAGCGCGGTGTCCAGCACAATCCCGGGGACAGGCCCGGGATCGGATCCCCAGCGCATGGTCCGCTGGGCGGCCGCCAGCAGCGAGGAAACGGCCCACCGCCGGGTTTCACCGTCACTCAGGGCCACGAGGTCACCGTAGACCGGGAGCGTTCCGGCCTCCAGGCTGGCCAGCCCCGCGGCCGGTTTCTGCAGGAACGAGGTGCCCAGGGTGTAGCCGGGTTCCTGCGGAGGAACGGACACGCAATGAACACGGGTGTAGGCCTCGGACTGGCCCACCAGGGTCTCGTGCGTGGCCAGCAGGCCGGCGGCCTGTTCCGCGGCGGACCCGTTCAGCCGTGTCAGCGCCACCTGGTAGCCGTAGACCGTTTCTACTTCTGTCCGGACCACGCTGCTTAGGGCGCCAGCCAGCGTGGCAGTTTCCGCCGCGCCTCCCGTCCCGGCCGGTTGGTCGCTACTGCCTGATTCGGCAGTGCTGCTTGGCTGGGCACTATCAGATCCCGGTGAGCTGCCCGGAGTCCCGGCGGTGCCGTCCGACGGGCTGGTGTCCGGGCACGCCGTGGCCGCGCTCCGCTGTGTTGGTGCCGGCGCCGGGAGTGAGGGGGGCGGCGTTCCGGCAGACTGTGCCAGCGACGTCGCCTGAAGCAGCTGCGCGGTACCCACCGCGGCAAGCAGGCGGGCCATCCCGCCGTCGGCCTTCTCTGCATGGATGAGGCGCGCCTTGCCGCTCGCGGACAGCGCAGCCACCAGTGCCGGCAGCGTTGCCGGACGCGGGGGTGCCGTGGCTGAGGGTGCTGTGCTCGAGGGTGCCGTGCCTGAGGTCGTGGTGCCGGGCCGCGCCGTTCCTGGTGCGGAAGCAGCGGACGGTGCGGCGGATGCCAACCCGCCGGCCGCAGAACCGGCGGTTGCATTGCCGGGAAGAAGGAGCGCCCTGGCCTGCGTAGTCAGCAATGTCACAGTGTGCGAAAACAGCTGACGCCGCGCGCCGGACGACCCGTCCGCGAGCTGCTGGCTGGCAGCTCGCAGGTCCAGTGTTTCAGCGAGGGCAGCAGCGCGTGCCTGCTCGGAGAACGGAGGCGCTGCCGGTGCCGGGGATTCCCGCGGAATCAGCGCAAAACCGAGACTGAGCACCAGGAATGCGGCGAGTGCCAGCAGGGCGTACCGGAGATGGCTTGCCGGCTTTCTTTTTCGCCCGCTGTCGTCATTCACAACAGACCATGTTGTCACGGCCCGGGGGAAGTCCGTGCACCAAGCTGCCCGGAAAATCGCTACGCTAGTAGTCACAACATCATCTATCGGGAGGCGGCCGGCATCGTGAGCAATGCAGAAGCCACGACTTCATCAGACCGGACCGACGCGGGAAAGGCTGAACCCGCGGCTGTCCACAATCCCGAGGCTGAACGCCTCCGGGCGCTACTGGAGCCCACAGTCCAGTCGCACCGGCTCTACCTGGAGGATGTTGCCATCCATATCGCAGGTTCCAACCGTGTGGTCCACGTAGTGGTGGATCTGCCGCAGGAAGAAACGGGCGGGGTGAGCCTTGACGTCATCGCAGACATCTCCAAGGAACTCTCCGACATCCTGGACAACGACCCCGGCACCGACAGCCGGCCCTATGACCTTGAAGTTTCATCGCCGGGCGTCGGGCGCCCGCTGACCGAGCCCCGCCACTGGCACCGTGCCCGCGGCCGCATGGTCGCGGTCAACGTGATCCAGGGCGAGAACGTTACGGGCAGGATCACCTCTGTCGACGACGCCGGCGTGACACTCGTCCCCGAGATCGCCGTGAAGAAGGGCATGAAGCCCAGGCAAGGCGACCCCGTAAAACTTCCTTTCGACAAGATCCGCAGCGGAAAAGTCGAAATTGAGTTCAGCCGCCTCGACGAGGCCGGTCTGGAAACTGAGCACAATGGACCTTCTGAGGAGGCCTGATGGATATTGACATGAGCGCGCTGAGACTCCTGGAGCGTGAGCGCGAAATCCCGCTGGATCTCCTCATCCCCACGATCGAGCAGGCACTGCTGGTTGCCTACCACAAGTCGCCGGGCGCCTTCGAGAAGGCCCGGGCGGAGCTGGACCGCAAGAGCGGCCACGTGACCATCTGGGCCACCGAAATCGACGACGACGGCGCACCTATTGGCGAGTTCGAGCACACGCCTGCCGGTTTTGGCCGCATCGCCGCCAGCACCGCCCGGCAGATTATCCTGCAGCGCCTGCGCGACGTTGAGGACGACAACGTCCTGGGCGAGTTCAAGGGCCGCGAGGGTGAACTCGTTGCCGGGCTGATCCAGCAGGGCAACAACCCCCACATGATCCAGGTCAACCTGGGCACCGTGGAAGCCCTGCTCCCGCCGCCGGAGCAGGTGCCGGGGGAGAGGTACATCCACGGGAACCGGCTGCGCGCGTACGTGATCGACGTGCACCGCGGCACCAAGGGCCCGTCCATTACGCTGTCCCGTTCGCACCCCGGCCTGGTTCGGAAGCTTTTCGAACTGGAGGTCCCCGAGATCGCCGACCGCTCCGTGGAGATCGTCGCCCTGGCCCGCGAAGCCGGGCACCGCACCAAGATCGCGGTGAAGGCGAACACCCCGGGCATCAACGCCAAGGGTGCGTGCATCGGTGAAATGGGCTCGCGAGTGCGGGCCGTCATGACCGAACTGAACGATGAAAAGATCGACATCGTTGACTTCAGCGAGGATCCGGCCACCTTCATCGCCAGCGCACTGTCTCCGTCCCGTGTGAATTCAGTCACCATTACCGACGAGGCCACCCGCTCGGCCCGCGTTGTGGTGCCGGACTACCAGCTCTCGCTTGCCATCGGCAAGGAGGGCCAGAATGCGCGTCTCGCTGCCAAGCTGACCGGGTGGCGGATCGATATCGTCTCCGACGCAGCCGCTCCCCGCGGCTAGCCGTGCGGCCGGAACGGGAAAGCCGTCCGGCACAGGCCCTGACCTCGGCCGATCTGCCCGCCCCCGCGGCGGGCAGTTTCGGTTTCCGGTTTCGGGTATGGGGCCCCTGAGGGGCTAGAATAGAACTTGGCCGCGCCCAGCGGCCGGCATCAGCGTGTTCGTGCGCCCGGGTTCCTGCCGAAAGGCAGTGGCGGGCGGCCGGGCAGGCAGATAGGTACAAGGCAGGAAGATTTTCGGCAGTGGCACACGTGCAACACCTCGGGAATCAGCCGCAGCGTACCTGCATCGGATGCCGGAAAAAGGGGCCGCGGTCAGAGTTGCTCCGGCTCGTCTCCGACACCGGCGGTTCGTCCGCCGTCGTGGTGGATGAACGACGCCGGATGGCTGGCCGGGGTGCATGGCTGCACCCCAGCGAAGCGTGCCTGGCCCTGGCGGTCAAGCGGCGAGCCTTCGGAAGGGCCCTCAACGGGTCAATCGGAACCGCCGCCGTCGAACGCCGGATAACGGCAGGAGCGCACGCTGCGGATGTCCCGGCGTCTGCAGTACCAACCGTCCAACCTGAAAGCGGGTCAGAAATCTGATGGAAACCCGATGAGTTCCCAGCGATGAGCGCGTAACGATGACAACTTTGTTGCGCTCTGCAATGGGCCTTTCAGCTGCAACAGCAGCGGGGGCCCGCAGTAAGAAGTAGACGGTTCGTGCCTGGCTCGGTGCGGACCGAGACAGGAGAAATGTGGCCAAGGTCCGCGTACATGAGCTTGCAAAAGAGCTCGGTATTACTTCCAAAGATGCAGTAACCAAACTGCAGGAACTGGGCGAATTTGTTCGCTCCGCCTCTTCCACCATTGAGGCCCCCGTGGTGCGGAAACTCCGCAACGCGTTCCCGGCTGCCGCCGCTTCGAAGTCCGAAGCTCCCGCAGTTGCCCCCAAGTCCCCGGCCAGGCCGGCGGAATCCCGTCCCGCGCCGGCTCCCGGTCCCGCTGCCCCCAAGGCTGCGGCGCCCGCTCCGGCCCCCGCGCCGGCACCGGCTCCCAAGGCCGAGGCGCCTGCGGCTCCGGCTGCTCCCGCCGCCCCGGCAACTCCGGCGGCCGGAACGCCTGCTGCGCCGTCCACTGGTGCGAAGCCGGGTGCACGTCCCGCACCCAAGGCTGAGGCCCCCTCACGTCCGGGCGGCGCTCCGCGTCCCGGTGGCCCCCGCCCCGGCAACAACCCCTTCGCCACGTCGCAGGGCATGCCCCGCGGCCGTGGAGGCGACGGCGAACGTCCGCCGCGCCCGGGCAACAACCCGTTTGCAACTTCCCAGGGCATGCCCCGTCCAGGCGGCGGCCGCACTGATGGCGAGCGTCCCGGCGGTCCCCGTCCGGCTGCCGGTGCAGGCGGACCCCGTCCCGGTGCTCCGCGTCCCGGCGCCACGCCCGGCCCGCGTCCCGCAGCCGGTGCCGGTGGACCCCGTCCCGGCGGTCCCCGTCCGGGTGCCGGCGGCGGTAACCGCCCCACGCCTGGCATGATGCCTAACCGCACCGAGCGTCCCGCACCTGCAGGTGCCGGCCGTCCCGGCGGCGGCGGACGCGGCCCCGGCCGTCCCGGCGCTCCCGGAACCGGCGGTCCCGGTGCCGGCGGCGGTGCTCCGGCCGGCGGTGGCTTCGGCAAGGGTGGCCGCGGTCGCGGTGGAACCCAGGGTGCGTTCGGCAAGGGCGGCGCTGGCCGCGGCAAGCAGCGCAAGTCGAAGCGCGCAAAGCGCCAGGAACTTGAGCAGATGAGCGCACCGTCGCTGGGTGGCGTGAGCGTACCCCGCGGCGACGGCAACACCGTTATCCGGCTTCGCCGTGGCTCGTCCATCACGGACTTCGCTGACAAGATCGAGGCGAACCCCGCCGCACTGGTTACCGTGCTCTTCCACCTCGGTGAAATGGCAACGGCCACCCAGTCGCTGGACGAGGACACCTTTGCACTGCTCGGCGAAGAACTCGGCTACAAGCTGCAGGTCGTTTCGCCGGAGGATGAGGAGCGCGAGCTGCTCAGCACGTTCGATATCGACGTCGAAGCCGAACTTGAGGCCGAAGGCGACGAAGTACTTGAGGCACGTCCTCCTGTAGTCACCGTCATGGGTCACGTTGACCACGGTAAGACCCGTTTGCTGGATGCCATCCGTAACTCGGACGTCGTTGCCGGCGAGCACGGCGGCATCACGCAGCACATCGGTGCCTACCAGATCAGCCACGAGCACGAGGGTTCGGTGCGCGACATCACCTTCATTGACACCCCGGGTCACGAGGCGTTCACCGCCATGCGTGCCCGTGGCGCGAAGGTCACGGACATCGCCATCCTGGTTGTGGCAGCGGACGACGGCGTGATGCCCCAGACCGTTGAAGCCCTCAACCACGCCCAGGCGGCCAACGTGCCGATCGTCGTGGCCGTGAATAAGATCGACAAGGAAGGCGCCAACCCGGACAAGGTCAAGGGTCAGCTCACCGAGTACGGCCTGGTTCCCGAGGAATACGGTGGCGACACCATGTTCGTTGAGGTCTCTGCCCGCCAGAACGTCAACATCAACGAACTGATCGACGCCGTGCTCCTGACCGCCGACGCTGCACTGGACCTCCGGGCCAACCCGGACAAGGCCGCCCGAGGCATCGCCATCGAAGCGAACCTGGACAAGGGCCGCGGTTCCGTGGCCACCGTCCTGGTGCAGTCCGGTACCCTGGCCGTCGGCGACACGATCGTCGCCGGCACGGCCCACGGCCGCGTCCGCGCCATGTTCGACGAGGACGGCGAGGCCCTCGATGTGGCACTGCCGTCCCGTCCGGTCCAGGTCCTCGGCCTGTCCAACGTGCCGCGCGCCGGTGACACCTTCCTGGTGACCTCCGACGAGCGCACGGCCCGCCAGATCGCCGAAAAGCGTGAAGCGGCTGACCGTAACGCACAGCTCGCCAAGCGCCGCAAGCGCATCAGCCTGGAAGACTTCGACCAGGCCGTCGCCGAAGGCAAGATCGACACCCTCAACCTCATCCTCAAGGGTGACGTTTCCGGTGCCGTGGAAGCCCTCGAAGACGCGCTGCTCAAGATCGATGTCGGCGAAGGCGTCCAGCTCCGGGTCATCCACCGCGGTGTGGGTGCGATCACGCAGAACGACGTCAACCTGGCAACGGTCGACAGCGCCGTCATCATTGGCTTCAACGTCAAGCCCGCCGAGCGGGTTGCCGAACTGGCAGACCGCGAAGGCGTGGACATGCGCTTCTACTCCGTCATCTACGCAGCAATCGATGACATCGAGATGGCCCTCAAGGGCATGCTCAAGCCGGAGTACGAAGAGGTCCAGCTGGGCACCGCCGAGGTCCGCGAAGTGTTCCGTTCCTCCAAGTTCGGCAACATCGCAGGCTCCATCGTTCGCTCGGGCACCATCCGACGCAACACGAAGGCCCGCATCAGCCGCGGCGGCAAGATCATCGGCGACAACCTCACGGTGGAGACGCTCAAGCGCTTCAAGGACGACGCCACCGAGGTCCGCACGGACTTCGAGTGTGGTATCGGACTTGGCTCGTACAACGACATCACCGAAGGCGACATCATCGAGACCTTCGAGATGCGCGAGAAGCCGCGCGTCTAAGTCTCTTGCTTCACCTGCGGGGCCGTTGGAATTTTTCCGGCGGCCCCGCCCCTTAGATGCCACTCCCGCACCCCTCAATTGATACGCGCTAACGCATGTTCCATGCGTTGGTGCGCCCCAGATTTCTATTTCCATCCAGGAGGATGTCATGGCTGATCCGGCACGCGCTGCCAAGTTGGCGCAGCGGATTAAGGTTGTTGTTGCTGAGGCTTTGGGCCGGAAGGTGAAGGATCCCCGGCTTGAGGGGATTACCGTCACCGACGCCCGAGTGACCAATGACCTGCAGCATGCCACCGTCTACTACACCGTGTTCGGCGACCAGGCCGTCCAGGCTGATGCCGCCAAGGGCCTGGAGAAGGCCAAGGGTGTGCTGCGGCAGGAAGTGGGCCGGAACATCACCGTCCGGCTGACGCCTACGCTGGAGTTCGTCGCGGACCAGATTCCTGTGAACGCGTCCAACCTCGAAGAACTGCTCCGCACCGCGAAGCAGCGCGATGCCGAGGTGGCGGAACTGGCCAGGAACGCCAAGCCCGCGGGTGACGCCGACCCGTACAAGAGCGACGTCCAGCCGGACGTGGAAATCGACGAAGACGACTTCGACGAAGAGGACCTCGACCTTGCCGGCGACGACGCAATCGACGAGGACCGGAACCGTTAGGTTTACCGGTTCTGCGCTGCGGAGCTCGTGCCATCAGGCGCTGTAAGGGTGCGGCCGGATCTCATCGATCCGGCCGCACCCTTACTTTTGCTGTCCGTATCTTTTCGCTAGTCGTCCAGCGGTGCCTTCACCACTCGTCCATCCGGCGCTTTGTTCGGTGCCGGCAGGGAGCTGACCGTGGCGTGCCGCCGTCTGCGTTGTGCTTCATCTCCAGGGCGGCCAGGCCGCCGAACGTGCGCTGCTTGCCGTCGGCGTCAATGCTCCTGATGTGACCGGCCAACGGCCTCGGAACCTCAGGGCCAGCGCCCTGGCTTTCCGTCAGGTAGATGGTGCGGCCGCGGCGGTCGGTGCCGGCCACATCCCAGGCCGCGTTCTTGTAGACGACCGATTTGCTGCCGTCCCGGGCTATTTTCGTCAGCTGCCCCGCGAATTCCTCGCTGACCAGAACGGAACCGTTCTGTCCGTCGCTAAGGTGGAGCGGGCCTAGCGTGAAAATCGGGCTGCCCGCAGCACCATCCGGCTGGCTATGATCAGACCATGCGCGCCCACCCATCAGCTGCTGAAGTGACCGAATACCTGACCGAGGCGGTGGCCCTGGCAGAACGGAATGTCGCGGCCGGCGGCGGGCCCTTCGGCGCGCTGGTCGTGACTGCCGACGGCGCCGTCCACGAAGGGGTCAACCGGGTCACCAGGGACAACGACCCCACCGCCCACGCTGAGGTGGTGGCTATCCGGGGCGCCGCGGCTGAGTCCCGGAACTTCGACCTCAGCGGCGCCGTCCTGTACGCCAGCTGCGAGCCATGCCCGCTCTGCCTCGCCGCAGCGCTCTGGGCGCGGATCGATCGGGTGTACTTCGCCGCCGACCGGCACGGCGCAGCGGCCGCGGGATTCGACGACGCCGTCTTCTACGAATATTTCGGCGGTACGCGGCCGGAACTGCTGCCGGTCAGCCACACCCAGGTCCCGACGTCGGGCGCCCCGTTCGATGCCTGGCGCGACAACGCCGAACGCACCGACTACTGAAGCCCGTTGCGCGTCAGTGGGTAGGGAGCCGGCCTACGCCCTCGACCAGTTCGCTCTGTTCCCCGCACAGCGCGATTCGGATCCAGCCTTCGCCGATGGAGCCAAAGGCAGTTCCGGGAGCGAAGGAAACGCCGGCCTCGGCGAGGAATTTCTTCACCCACGCCCGGACGTTTCCGCCGCTCACGTGCGAGACGTCCGCCCAAAGGTAGAACGCCCCCTGCGCGCTCAGGAAGGGAATGCCCTTCCCTGCCAGCACAGCCGACGCCGCGTCGCGGTTGGCGCGGTAGTGTGCGCGGGCCTGCGACACATAGTCCTGCGGGCCGGTCAACGCCGCTAAGGCCGCGTATTGGGACGGCGACGCCACACACGAGACGATCGCCTCCATGACATTGTTCATCCTCTGCTCCAGGCCGGGCGGGCAGATCAGCGCACCGATGCGCAGACCGGTGAGCCCGTAAGTCTTGGACAGTGTCAGCGATGTGAACACACGCGCCTCGCCGGGGGAAGTGCTGTCGAACCGGGCGGGACTCACGTGCGGAACGTCGTACGTGAAGGCCTCGTAGCATTCGTCCGAGATGATCCATAGGTCGTGGCGGCGCGCCAGTTCCACGAGCTCCCGGGTCAGGTCCTCCTGAAGGACCGCGCCCAGGGGATTCGACGGCGAGTTGAGCATGAGCACGCGCGTCCGGTCCGTGATAAGCGCCTCGACGTCGGCGATCCGGGGCTGGAAATCGTGGGCCGGATAGAGCGGATACTCCACCGGAACGGCATGGAGGAGCCGGCTGGTCATGGCAAACGTGGGATAGCCCGGATTGGGGATCAGGATTTCATCCCCTGGCGCCAGCAGCAGGGACATCGCGAAGTGCAGGCCCTGCTGGGCGCCGTCGACCACGTATACGCGGTCCGCCCCGATGTCCGTGCCGGACTGCTCCCGGAACCGGGCTGCGAAAGCCTCCCGGAGCGGCGGGATGCCCGCGTTCGGAGTGTAGTTGGTCTCGTCACGGTCCAGGCACGCGATTCCGGCATCGAGGACATGGCGGGGGAGCGGGAACCCGGGCTCCCCGATGCTCAGGATCAGCGCTCCGGGGGTCCGCCACGCCGCCTCGGTGATCTCGCGGATCTGGTTGACGGGGACGTCGCGTATGTGTGGGGAAAGCTCGGGCATGACTGCCATCCTAGCCCCGGGCGTTGCGGGACCGCTGCGGCGTCACCGATAGCCCTGCCGCGTGCCCGATATACTGATAGGCGTGCTTTCTGGACTGGTAATAGTGGACAAGCCGCAGGGATGGACCAGCCACGATGTGGTTGGACGGATGCGGCGGATCGCCGGTACCCGGAAAGTGGGCCACGCCGGAACGCTGGATCCCATGGCAACCGGCGTGCTGGTGCTCGGCATCAACAAGGCGACGCGGCTCCTGACGTACATCGTGGGCACGTCCAAGACCTACACGGCCACCATCCGGCTGGGGGAATCCACCATCACTGACGACGCCGAAGGCGAAGTTGTCAGCCGGGCGAGTGCCGCAGCTGTGACCGAGGATGCCATCCGCTCCGCGGTGGAGTCCCTGACAGGCGAGATCCAGCAGGTGCCCAGCAGCGTCAGCGCTATCAAGGTCAACGGTGAACGCTCCTATGCCCGGGTCCGATCCGGGGAAGACGTCCAGCTGGCCGCCCGGCCCGTCACCATCCACCGCTTCGATATCCACGAGATTCGCCATGACCAGGCCGCGGGGCACCACACGGAGGTCGTGGATGTCGACGTCACGGTGGAATGCTCCTCGGGCACGTACATTCGTGCCCTTGCCCGGGACCTCGGCAGCTCCCTCGGCGTCGGCGGACACCTGACCGCCCTGCGGCGGACCAACGTGGGTCCCTACTCGCTGGACCAGGCCCGCACTCTCGAACAGCTCGCCGAAGACCTCGAGATCCTGGAAATGTCCCAGGCGGCCCGGGCACTCATGCCCAACCGAGAGCTGAGCGCTGACGAAACGACAGAGATCTCGTTCGGCCGGCGCATCGCCGCCGGAGCCGCGGCGGGCTCACCCGGCGCCGCCACGGCAGACAAGCCCGCGGCCGCGTTCGCGCCTGACGGGTCGCTGGTGGCGCTGCTCGCGGACAGCGGAAGCTTCGCCAAGCCGGTGCTGGTCTTCGCCCCGGGAACGGGACCCGGCGGCTCAAACGGTTCCGGCTCAGACGGCTCCCGCCCAAGCGCCGGCGTTCCGAACGGTTCCCTTGCCGACGGCGGCGGGCAGGCCTAGCCTTGGACGCGTACTTTTACATCATCCTTGGTGTCGGCCTGCTGTCCACCCTCATCTGTGTGGCGGCAGGCATCATGAAGAAGGCCCCGAACGACATCACCATCCTCTCGGTGGCCGCCGTCGAACTGGCCCTGCTGGTCTACCTCGTGGGCTCCATAGTGCGGATCATCGCAGGGGAGCAGATCGCTGGCGAGGCCTGGGAATTCTGGGGCTACCTCGCCACCGCCCTCCTGCTGCCCGTCGCCGCGGTGTACTGGTCCATCCTGGAACGGACCCGCTGGAGCAACTTTGTCCTGGCCGCCGTCGGAGTTACTGCCCTCGTCATGGCCGCCCGTATGAATCAGATCTGGTACTGAAGTGGAAGAAGCACGCAACGTGACTGATACGTCCGAACACACTGGCGGGCGCCCCGCCGACACGAGGAACACCGGTCCCGGCCGGCTCCTCATCGCCGTCTACGGCATCTTTGCCCTCTCGGCCACCGCGCGGGCCGGCTACCAGATCTTCACCAAGTTCTCCGAGGCCCCGCTGGCGTACCTGCTCTCGGCCTTCGCAGCCGTCGTCTACATCGTGGCCACCGTGTCGCTGGCCAGGGCGGGCCGCACCTGGTTCAAGGTGTCCCTGGTCGCGGTCCTGGTAGAACTGGTCGGCGTCATTGTGGTGGGCGCGCTAAGCCTGTTCGACGCCGTGCAGTTCCCGCACGAAACTGTGTGGTCCGCCTTCGGCCGCGGCTACGCCTTCATTCCCCTGATCCTGCCGGTGCTGGGCCTCATCTGGCTTTACCGACGGCGGCCGTCGGCCGCTGTCGCTTAGGAACCCGTTTCGTCAGCTCACCGGGCGTCACCGACCGGTGCGCCGGCGGCTCTGAGCCGTTCGCCGGTACTGATTCGTCGGACATGGCCTACGATCTTTTCACCGTCCTGGGTGTCCACCTGCGACGGGTCCACGCCGCCGGCGGCTTCCACAGCGGCCTGCGCTGACGCCGGACCGGTCCCCAGCAGGGACGCGATCTGCTGAACGGGGATCTGTCCCGACGACTGGGCCGGCGCTGCCTTCGCATCCCAGCCGGGTGTACTTGCAGGTGGTAAGGCAACCGGGCCGCTCCGTGGGGCGTCCGTGGCACCCGGGGATTGCGGGTAACCTTAGAGAGTTCCGGCCCTGGCGCGCCGGGAGCAAGTTCTGTCGGGCAGTAAAAGGCGAGGTTGATGGTCCACATCTGGAATGATCCGACTGAGGTCCCGGAAGACTTTGGTCCTTCCGTTGTCACTATCGGCAATTTCGACGGCGTCCACCGCGGGCACCAGCAGGTGCTGTCCCAGCTCATCAGGACGGCACGGCTGAACAACGCCAAGTCGGTTGCCGTGACGTTCGACCCCCATCCGGCCCTGGTTCACCGGCCGGAAAGCGCGCCCGAGCTGATCATGGGCCTGCAGGACAAACTCCAGGCGCTCGGTGAGCTCGGACTGGATGCGATCCTGGTCATGAAGTACTCCCTGGAGCTCGCCAGCCTCACCCCGGAAGAATTCGTCGGCTCGGTCCTGGTGGACAGCCTCCACGCCAGCCACGTTGTCATCGGCCACGACACACGGTTCGGCAAGGGCAACTCCGGCGACCTGAACACCATGCAGGAGCTGGGGGAGAGGTTTGGCTTCCAGGTCCTGGTCATCAGCGAGTTCGGCTCCGAAGGCTTCCCGCTGCATGACGACGGCGGGACGGACCGCCGCTGTTCCTCCACCTGGGTGCGCGAAGCGCTGCGGGAGGGAGACGTCGGCACCGCCGCCGCGGTGCTTGGCCGCGCGCACCGGATGCGAGGAGAGGTGGTCCACGGCGCCGCCCGCGGACGCGCGCTCGGGTTTCCCACCGCCAACCTTTCCAGCGACGCGAGCGGACTTATTCCCTCGGACGGCATCTACGCGGGCTGGCTCGTGGACGAGGCCGGGATCCGCTGGCCCGCCGCCATCTCCGTCGGATCCAACCCCACATTCGACGGCGTGAGCCGCCAGGTGGAGGCGCACGTCATCGACCGCCCGGAAGAGGGCGTGGAGGACTTCAATCTGTACGGCCAGACAGTAGTCGTGGAATTTGTGGCCAGGCTCCGGGGCATGGTGGCATACCGTGGGCCTGAAGCCCTCGTGGAGCAGATGCGCCAGGATGTCCTGCAGACGCACGACATCCTCCTCAGGCGCTGACCTGCCCGCACCCACACGGGTCTGCACCACGCAGTCCCGCACCACACAGTATTGGCAAGGAAGGCGACACTGTGACCGTAGAGAAGAACACCAGGAAACTGGACGAGGGGATCGTACGCGATTTCAGTTCCCGGATGAGTTACGCCTCCTACCTTCAGCTGCCCACGCTGCTCAGCGCCCAGCAGCCTGTCAGCGTCCCCGAACACCATGACGAACTGCTGTTCATCATTCAGCACCAGACCACGGAGCTGTGGCTGAAACTGGTGCTGCACGAACTCCGCAGCGCCGCCCAATGGCTCCGTTCAGATGACCTCGGCTCGGCCCTGAAGGGCATCGCCCGGGTTAAGCACATCCAGAAGACCCTCACCGAGCAGTGGTCCGTCCTGGCGACGCTGACGCCCACCGAATACGCGGAATTCCGCGGGTTCCTGGGCAACTCGTCCGGATTTCAGTCCAGCCAGTACCGTGCCGTGGAGTTCGTGCTGGGCAACAAGAACAGCAAGATGCTTCCCGTCTTCGAATCCGATCCCGAAGCCCACGCCCTGCTCACCGAAGTCCTGCACGCGCCGAGCATCTACGACGAATTCCTGGCCTACCTGCACCGCCAGGGCTTCGACGTTCCCGAGGAGGTGCTGAACAGGGATGTGACCCGGGCGCATGAGTTTGAACCGGGACTGGTGCCGCTGTTCAAGCACATCTATGAAAACGCCTCCGGCAACTGGGGCGCGTACGAGGCCTGCGAGGAGCTGGTTGACCTGGAGGACAACTTCCAGCTGTGGCGGTTCCGGCACCTGCGCACCGTGCAACGCACCATCGGCATGAAGGCAGGAACCGGCGGCTCCTCCGGAGCGGGGTTCCTGCAAAAGGCCCTTGAGCTGACATTCTTTCCTGAGCTTTTCGCCGTACGCACGGAGATCGGACAGTGACCGCCCTCAACAGCTCCGGCGACCTGAGCGGCGCCGACGCCCTCCTGCGCAGGGCCGCACGCCTCGACGCCGAAGACCCGCTTGCCTCCTACCGCAACCTGTTTGTCGGCGCGGACAGCGCGCTGTCCTACCTCGACGGTAACTCCCTGGGGCGCCCGCTCACGCGGACCGCGGGTGACATAGCCACCTTCATCCAGGAGGGCTGGGGCGGACGCCTGATCAGGGGCTGGGACGAGGAATGGCTGGACATGCCCCAGGCCATCGGTGAGCAGCTGGGACGGTCGGTGCTGGGCGCCGCCGCCGGCCAGACGATCATCGCCGATTCCACCACCGTGGTGCTGTACAAGCTAATCCGGGCCGCGCTGGCCGCCGTCGGGAACCCTGAGCGCACAGAGATCGTGGCGGACACGGACAACTTTCCCACCGACAGGTACCTCGTCGAAGGCATCGCCAAGGAGGAGGGCCTGACGCTGCGCTGGATCGAGGCGGATCCCGCCTCTGGCGTGTATCTCGAACAGGTGCGGGCGGCAATGGGGCCGGCCACCGCCGTCGTCCTCCTCAGCCATGTGGCGTACCGGTCCGGATACCTTGCGGACCTCCCGGCCATCACCGCGGCCGTGCACGACGCCGGCGGGCTGGTGGTGTGGGACCTGTGCCATTCCGCCGGGTCCGTGGAGCTGCAGCTGGACGACTGGGATGTGGACTTTGCCGCGGGCTGCACCTACAAGTATTTGAACGGCGGACCGGGCTCGCCGGCCTTCGCCTACGTCAATGCCCGGCACCTGCCGGGACTGGCGCAACCCATCTGGGGATGGATGGGCCGGAAGGATGCGTTCGAGATGGGCCCCGGCTACGAACCGGCCGCCGGGATCCGCGGTTTCCTGAGCGGCACACCGGCCATCTTCGGCATGATCGCCATGCGCGGCACCCTGGACCTGATCGAGCAGGCCGGCATGGCCGCCATCCGCGAAAAGTCGCGGCAGCTCACCGCTTACGCCCTGGAACTCCACGATGCCTGGCTCGCGCCTGCCGGGGTGAGGCTTGCCACGCCGCGGGATCCGGACCGCCGCGGTGGCCATATCACCGTTGACCATCCCGCCTTTCGTGAGGTGACCGCGGCGCTGTGGGAGAAGGATGTCATCCCTGACTTCCGCGCCCCGCAGGGCATCAGGATCGGACTTTCGCCGCTGAGCACGGGCTTTGCCGAACTCCACCGCGGCATGGCGGCCATCCAGGACCTGCTTCCGGAGGCCTGAACGGCGCTGTTGCCGTTTCGACAAGATTGCAACACGCCCGGTAAAGTAAGCGGTGGATCCGGCTGCAGTCCGTGGTTGCTGGATCCTGCCGTGTGTGGATACTTCTTCGGAAATACCGTCCGGCACCCCCGGCAGTGAAGTACTGACTCGGGCCTCACGGCACATCTCTAGGAGTTATTGTGGCACTTGACGCCGCCGTAAAGCAGTCCATCATCAAGGATTTCGCAACGTCCGAGGGCGACACCGGTTCGCCGGAGGTCCAGATTGCGGTCCTGACTCAGCGGATCAAGGATCTGACTGAGCACATGAAGGAGCACAAGCACGACTTCCACACCCAGCGCGGTCTGCTGGCCATGGTTGGTCGCCGCAAGCGCATGCTGACCTACCTGAAGAACACTGACATCGCCCGCTACCGTTCGCTCATCGAGCGCCTCGGCCTGCGCCGCTAGTCTGATTTGAGGGGCGGCCCTTTCCTTCCGGAACGGGCCGCCTCTGCAGTAGATAAAAACTAAACAGGAGGATCAACCGCATCACGCATTCGCGGTCCTCGGTAGTGATCCCCGGGAAGCTTCGCTGATTGAAGCCGACCCGTGGGTCTCGATCGATGACCGGGTGCAGGGCCAGTAGACAGATGCTGGGCTGGGTTGATGCGGCTGGACTTCCGTTAAATAAGAAACGGAGGTGACTCTCTTGGAGGGTCCCGAAATCCAGTTCTCAGAAGCAGTCATTGACAATGGCCGCTTTGGCAAGCGTGTAATCCGCTTCGAAACCGGCCGTCTTGCCAAGCAGGCAGCCGGCGCAGCCATGGTGTACATCGACGAGGACACCGCGCTGCTCTCCGCCACCACCGCCGGCAAGCACCCGCGTGAAGGCTTCGACTTCTTCCCCCTGACGGTGGACGTTGAAGAGCGCATGTACGCTGCCGGCCGCATCCCGGGCTCGTTCTTCCGCCGTGAAGGCCGCCCGTCCACGGAAGCCATCCTGGCCTGCCGCCTGATGGACCGCCCGCTGCGCCCCGCGTTCGTCAAGGGCCTGCGCAACGAGGTCCAGATCGTCGTCACCGTGCTGGCGATCAACCCGGACGAGCTCTACGACGTCGTGGCCATCAACGCCTCCTCGATGTCCACCCAGCTGTCCGGCCTGCCGTTCTCCGGCCCGATCGGCGGCGTCCGCGTTGCCCTCGTCGCCGACGAGCAGGGTTCGCAGTGGGTTGCCTTCCCGAAGCACTCACAGCTTGAGAACTCCGTGTTCAACATGGTTGTCGCCGGCCGCGTTGCCGGTGACGACGTCGCCATCATGATGGTCGAGGCGGAAGCCACGGACAACTCATGGAGCCTCATCAAGGAACAGGGCGCCACCGCCCCCACCGAAGAGGTCGTTTCCGAGGGCCTGGAGGCCGCCAAGCCGTTCATCAAGGCTCTCTGCGAAGCCCAGCAGGACCTGGCTGCCCGCGCCGCCAAGCCCACCGTCGAGTTCCCCGTCTTCCTGGACTACCAGGACGACGTGTACGCCGCCGTCGAGGCTGCCGCGGCCGAGAAGCTCACTTCTGTCTTCCAGATCGCCGACAAGCAGGAGCGCGACAATGCAGCGGACGAGCTGAAGGACGAGGTTGTTGGCTCCCTCGCCGGGCAGTTCGAAGGCCGCGAGAAGGAGCTGTCCGCAGCCTTCCGCTCCGTGACCAAGCACGTGGTCCGCCAGCGCATCCTCAAGGACCAGATCCGCATCGACGGCCGCGGCCTGACGGACATCCGCCAGCTCACCGCCGAGGTTGAGGTCCTGCCCCGCGTCCACGGTTCGGCCATCTTCGAACGCGGCGAGACCCAGATCATGGGTGTCACCACGCTGAACATGCTCAAGATGGAACAGCAGATCGACTCGCTGTCGCCGGTAACGCGCAAGCGCTACATGCACAACTACAACTTCCCGCCGTACTCCACCGGTGAGACCGGCCGCGTCGGTTCCCCGAAGCGCCGCGAAATCGGCCACGGTGCCCTGGCTGAGCGCGCGCTCGTCCCGGTGCTGCCGTCCCGCGAGGAGTTCCCGTACGCCATCCGCCAGGTGTCCGAAGCCCTCGGCTCCAACGGCTCCACCTCCATGGGCTCGGTCTGCGCCTCGACGCTGTCCATGCTCAACGCCGGTGTTCCGCTGAAGGCGGCCGTTGCCGGCATCGCCATGGGCCTGGTCTCCGACCAGGTGGACGGCCAGACCCGCTACGCAGCGCTGACCGACATCCTCGGCGCCGAAGATGCTTTCGGTGACATGGACTTCAAGGTTGCCGGTACGGCTGAGTTCGTCACCGCCATCCAGCTGGACACCAAGCTGGACGGTATCCCGGCCTCCGTGCTGGCAGCAGCCCTGAAGCAGGCGCGCGAGGCCCGCCTCCACATCCTCGAGGTCATCAACGCCGCGATCGATACCCCGGATGAGCTCTCCGAGTTCGCTCCGCGCGTCATCGCCGTCAAGATCCCCGTGGACAAGATCGGTGAGGTCATTGGGCCCAAGGGCAAGATGATCAACCAGATCCAGGAAGACACCGGCGCCGACATCTCGATCGAGGACGACGGCACGGTTTACATCGGCGCCACCAACGGCCCGTCTGCCGACGCAGCACGGTCCGCGATCAACGCCATCGCCAACCCGCAGGTCCCGGAAATCGGTGAGCGCTACCTGGGCACGGTCGTCAAGACCACCACCTTCGGTGCCTTCGTGTCCCTGACCCCGGGCAAGGACGGCCTGCTGCACATCTCCGAGCTGCGCAAGCTCGCCAGCGGCAAGCGCGTGGACAACGTCGACGACGTCGTCTCCGTGGGCCAGAAGATCCAGGTCGAGATCACCAAGATCGACGACCGCGGAAAGCTGTCCCTGTCGCCGGTAGTGGCTGATGAGGAAGGCGCCGGCGAAGCCGACCGCGTTCACGCTTCGGCTCCGGCAGAAGGCTCGGACGCTTCCGAGTAGTTTCAGGCTCCGGCAGCTGCGTGCTGCCGGAACCGATCAAGGCGGGGCCGTTGGTTGTACCACCGGCCCCGCCCCATTTAACCCGCACCCTTTTTCACCGCTCGCGGCGGCAAATCAGCCCACGTCAGAGCCACGCCGACGGCGGGGCCCGCTGGTACGATTGCAGGCAGATTTGGCTCCGCTTCCCGAAAGGCCTTGATGACTGTCGTACCCCTGCCGCTGGAGCAGAACCACCCCGGCGACACCCTGATCCATGGAGCCGACGGCGGTTCGGAAGTCCGCCGTTCGGTCCTGCCCGGCGGGGTGCGCGTCCTGACCGAGGCGATGCCGGGGCAGCGTTCGGCCACCATCGGGTTCTGGGTGGGCGTAGGGTCCCGCGACGAGGCCCCCGGGCAGCACGGCTCGACGCACTTCCTTGAGCACCTGCTGTTCAAGGGCACGAAGAGGCGTACCGCCCTGGAAATCGCTTCCGCCTTTGACGAGGTGGGCGGCGAATCCAACGCCGCCACGGCGAAGGAGAGCACCTGCTACTTCGCCCGCGTGCTGGATACGGACCTGCCCATGGCCATCGACGTCATCGCCGACATGATCACCGGCGCCGTGCTGGACCCCGCGGAGATGGAGCAGGAGCGGGATGTGATCCTCGAAGAGATCGCCATGGACAGCGACGATCCCACGGACGTTGCCCATGAACACTTCGTGGCCGCCGTGCTCGGCACCCATCCGCTCGGACGCCCCATTGGCGGCACCCCGGCTGCGATCCGCGCCGTTGCGCGGGACTCCGTCTGGGACCACTACCGCCGGTATTACCGCCCGGACGAGCTGGTGATCACCGCCGCCGGCGGCCTGGAGCACGACGTCGTCTGCCGGCTTGTGGTGGATGCCCTCCACTCCGCCGGTTGGTCCCTGGAGTCCGGGGCGGCTCCCGTGGAGCGGCGTTCCACGAAGCGCGCACAGATCGCCGGCACCGCGGGGCTGCATGTGGTCACCCGCCCCGTGGAACAGGCCAACATCATCATGGGCTGTCCCACCATCGTGGCTACCGACGAACGCCGCTACGTCATGAGCGTGCTGAATGCGGTGCTCGGTGGCGGAATGTCATCGCGTCTGTTCCAGGAGATCCGTGAGAAGCGCGGGCTGGTGTACTCCACGTACTCCTTCGCCTCCTCCTACGCCGACGCTGGCTACTTCGGCATGTATGCAGGCTGCACCCCCACCAAGGTCCGCCAGGTCCTCGAACTGCTCAGCGCCGAACTGGACAATCTCGCGGCCGGCGGCATTTCCGAGGACGAGCTTCGCAAGGCGGTGGGGCAGCTCTGCGGCGGGATCGTCCTGGCGCTGGAGGACACCGGCTCCCGGATGTCCCGGCTGGGCCGCGCCGAGCTGGTCTCCGGCGAATACCAGGACATCGATGAGACCTTGCGGCTCATCAAGGCCGTGACGGCGGAACAGGTCCAGGAGCTGGCCAGCGAGCTTGCTGCAGCTCCCAGGACCATGACGGTGGTCGGCCCGTTCGACGAATCGGAAACCTTCGGGCTCTGACCCGGGGGCCACCAGCGCAGGGAGATTCCGGCCTAGGAGGAATGATGGACCAGCCGCAACCGGGAACGGCACACGAGGCACTGGAGATCTTTGTCGGGCGCTGGCTGGGAACCACCGAACTGGCCGCCTCGCCGTGGGGTCCGGCACGTTCGGCCACCGCGGAGGTGACGTTCACCCGCGCCGCCGGAGGCTTCGCCGTCGTCCAGTCCTATCGCCACACCGAAGCCGACGGCACGCACTTCGAGGGGCACGGGGTCTTCACCGTGGACCCCGACCACGACGAAACGCTTTGGTACTACGTCGACAGCATTGGCCGGCCCCCGGCGGCGCCGGCCCGTGGCGCCTGGCATGACTCGACCCTTACGGTGGAGCGGCACAGCGACCGCGGCACCGCGCGCCACACTTTTCGCGTTGACCAGGGGGTGCTGACCCACACGGCCGAACTGCGGCTGGGCCAGGCCGCAGACTTCCAGCCGTTCATGACCTCGATCTGCCGCCGCGCCTAAGCCGTAGGCTGAGCCGCCGTGCCGCGTCGTGCCGCGGCATCAGCCCAAAGCCACCACCGCCCGGTTGGGCTAGCCGCCTGCGAAAGGCGGCAGGACGTCCACCACGTCGCCGTCGGCCAGGACCGTGGTCCGGTCCCGGACGGCGACCTCGTTCAGCAGGAAGCTGCTGCGGGCCAGGATCCTCTCCAGCGCCGGGGTCCCGGCGGGAGGTTCGGGGCGTTCGACGTTGAGCATGGCGGCGAGCAGGGACTCCACCGTGGATCCGGCGGGAAGTTCGAAGCGCTCTTCCTCCACGCCTGCCGCGGCGCGCGCGGCAGCGAAGTATCGTACGTTCACGGGATTAGCCTCCGATGGCGCTCATGCTGCGGTCCGGCTGGACGAAGTCCGGAGCGTCGAGTCCCACGTGGTCCATGCCGTGGGCTTTGGGCTTCAGCCACATGGCATCCTGCCAGCGTTCGGCGAGCTGCTCGTCGCTGGCCCCTTGTCTCAGCAAACCGAGCAGGTCGAACTCCTCGCGGGAGAAGAGACAGCTCATGATCTTGCCTTCGGCGGTGATCCGGGTCCGCCGGCAATCAGAGCAGAACGGCTCGGTGACCGAGGCGATGATCCCCACGGTTCCCAGCACCGGGCCATGTGGATCAGCAACTCCCTGTGGATCGGCAACTCCATGCGGATCAGCGGAACCGGCCGCCCGGCGTCGTACTTCAAAACGTTCCGCCGGTGCGCCGTCGCGGGCACGCGGATCCGGACTCAGCACGAACTCCTCGGAGAGGAGTCCACGGATCTCCGCCGCGGTAATCATGTTCCGGCGGGTCCAGCCGTGGTCGGCGTCCAACGGCATCTGCTCGATGAACCGCAGTTCATAACCGCGCTCCAGCGCCCAGGCGAGGAGGGATGGCGATTCAGTGTCGTTGATGCCCCGCATCAGCACCGCGTTGAGCTTCACCGGCCCCAGGCCCGCCGCCCAGGCAGCGTCCACCCCCGCGAGCACCCGGTCCAGGAACGGGCGCCGTGTCAGTTTGGTGAAGGTTTCCTCGTGCAGCGAGTCCAGGGAAACATTGATGCGCGTCAGCCCGGCGGCCTTGAGGGCTGCGGCCTTCCGGTCCAGCCCGACGCCGTTCGTCGTCATGGAAATCGGAAGCTCGGGGTGTGCCTGGCGGAGGGCACTAATGATGTCGACCAGGTCGGCCCGGACCAAGGGTTCACCGCCGGTCAGGCGCAGTTCGCGCACCCCCAGCAGGTCAACGCCGATGCCCACAATCCGCACAATTTCCCCGGCGGTCATGACCGCCTGCTTGGCGAGCCACTCCAGCCCCTCGGCCGGCATGCAGTAGGTGCACCGCAGGTTGCATTTGTCCGTGAGCGAAAGCCGCATATCCGTGGCCCTGCGGCCGTAGCGGTCCGCGAGGCCGGCAGGTGCGTTAGCCGGGCGGGCGGGGACCCCGGCCGGACGCGCCGCCGGAAGGGGCTGCGGACCTGAACCGGGTGCGCCTCCTTCGGGGAGCTGCGGCATGCCAAGCTGAACACTCATGACTTCAGGCTACGCCACCCCGGGCCGCCGATCACACTGTGCTCCCCCCTGCCTCGGCCGTCCCGGACAAACCGTTGCTGCCGTCGCGGAGAATACGCAGCCGCCAAGCACGACTGCGGTGCCGGAAAGCGCTGATGAACCTATGCTTGAAGGGTGAACGGGTCCCATGAGCCAGGCCGGCACCGGCGCCGGTGGGCGGCGGCAGCAGGAGTGGTGGCGGCCGGCACCGGAGTCGTCGCCAGCGAACTCATCGCCGGTTTCGTCAGTCCTTCACTTTCAACGCTTTCTGCACTGGGCGGCGCCGTCATCGACGCGGTCCCGCCAGGCGTCAAGGAATGGGCTGTTTCCCTCTTCGGCACAGCGGACAAGCTTGCCCTGCTGGCCGGCATGGCGCTGGGAATCGCCGTTTTCGCTGCCGCGGCAGGCGTCCTGGAGTTGGGCCGGCGCTTCGCGGGTGCCGCCATCTTTGCCGTCTTCGGCGCCGTGGGCCTGGCCGCGGTTTTGACCCGCGCACAGGTGACCGTAGCCGCCGTCGTCCTTCCGCTCCTCGCGGCCGTGATCGGAATCGCGGTGCTGCTGAAGCTGGTCAGGCGGTTGGCTGCCGTTCGCACGGGCGGGGATGCCAGCCCCGGACCGGCCCGGCGGGGTTTCTTCCAGCTGATGGGTGGCACCGCCGCCGGCGTCCTGGTGGGCGGCGCCGTCGCCACCGCCTGGCGGGGCGGGGCCGCGGGCGTCAACGAGGTCCGCCGGACGCTGCGGCTGCCGGTGCCGGAATCTCCGGCGCCGCGCATCCCGTCCGGCGCTGACATCGGGCTGGCGGGAGTGACGCCGCTGGTCACACCCAATCCGGACTTCTACCGCATTGACACCGCACTGTCCGTTCCCGTGCTTGATTCCCGCGAGTGGAAGCTCAAGGTCACGGGGCTGGTGGAACGCGAGGTGGAGCTCAGCTTCGAGGAGCTGCTGGCCAAGCCCCTGATCGAGCGGCACGTGACCATCGCCTGCGTGTCCAACGAGGTGGGCGGCGATCTGATCGGCAACGCGCGCTGGCTGGGCTGGCCGGTGAGGGAGCTGCTGGCGATGGCCGGTCCCAAGCCGGACGCGGACATGGTCCTGTCCCGAAGCTCGGACGGTTTCACCGCGAGCACCCCGCTGGAGGTGCTCAGGGACAACCGCGATGCACTGCTGGCGGTGGGGATGAACGGCGAACCGCTCCCGCTCGAACACGGCTTCCCCGTCCGGATGATCGTCCCCGGGCTGTACGGGTACGTGTCCGCCACTAAATGGCTCACCGAACTGAAGGTCACCAGGTTCGCCGACGACGTGGGCTACTGGACGCCTCGCGGCTGGTCAGAGCGCGGACCCATCAAGATCTCATCCAGGATCGATGTGCCCCGGAACGGAGCCTCGGTAACTGCCGGGACCGTGGCTTTTGGCGGCGTGGCATGGGAGCAGCACACCGGAATCGGCAAGGTCGAGCTCCGGGTGGACGGAGGGAACTGGCAGCCGGCCCGGCTCGCCCCGGGCATGTCCGTGGATACGTGGTACCAGTGGCAGCTTGGCCTCGAGCTTCAGCCCGGGCAGCACGAGATCCAGGTGCGGGCCACGGACCTGAAAGGCGCCGCCCAGACGGAGGAGCATCGCTCGGTGGCGCCGGACGGCGCCACGGGCTTCCACACCATTAGAGTGGACGTGAAAACGTAGCCCACCTAAGGCCGGACCATGCACAGCCCGCACGAGCACAGCACCCACGATCACGGCGCGCATCGAAGCGTGGCGGATCACCGGCAGGCGGTCCGGGACCTCCTCGAACCGCTGCGGTCCCGGGAGCGGACCGAGAGGCTTCCGCTGGTCCGGGCCCTGGGCCGGGGGCTGGCGGAGGACGTCGAGGCGCCGTTGAGCCTGCCGCCGTTTCCGAACTCCCAGATGGATGGCTTCGCCATCCGCTCCGAGGACGTGCCCGACGGCGGGGCGAAGCTGCGCGTGGCGGCCGCGGTTCCGGCGGGCACCCGTCCCGTGCCCCTGCAGCCGGGGACGGCCGCCCCGATCATGACCGGGGCCATGGTGCCGGACGGGGCTGACGCCGTCGTACCCGTTGAACAGGCCAACCCCTCCGTCTTTCCGGCCGCAGGAGAAGAGGCTGAGGTGAGGCTGCCAGCGACGGCTGCGGGGACGTTTATCCGTGCCGCCGGAAGCGACATCGAAGCCGGCCGGCTGGCCCTGGCCGCCGGCACCTGCCTGGGTCCGGCCCAGCTGGGCCTGCTCGCTGCACTTGGGCTGCCGGAGGTCCTCGTTCACCAGCAGCTGTCCGTCCTGCTGGTCACCACCGGCGATGAAGTAGTGGAACCCGGGGAAGCGCTGGGGGACGGAAAGATCTACGACGCAAACGGCACCCTCCTGGAATCCGCGCTGCGGCAGGCTGGACTTGCCGTGACCAGGGCGGGCATTTCCGCTGACAGCCCGGAAGCCCTGCGGACGCTGCTGCGCACCCACACGGCTGCGGTGGACCTGATTGTCACCACCGGGGGAGTCAGCAAGGGGGCTTACGAGGTGGTGCGGCAGGCCATGGACGGCCAGGACGTCGCATTCCAGCACGTCGCCATGCAGCCCGGCGGACCCCAGGGGCTGGGAACCTTCGACGGCGTGCCACTCCTTGCGTTCCCGGGGAACCCCGTCAGCTGCCTCGTCTCCTTTGAGATGTTCCTCCGTCCCGTCCTGGGCGAGCTGTTCGGCGCGCCCGCGCCCAGGCCCGCGGTCAGGGCACGGCTGGCTCAGCCCCTGTCTTCCCCTGCCGGCAAACACCAGGTCCGGCGCGGGTCCCTGCAGGCGGACGGTACAGTCCGGCTGCAGGGCGGCGAAAGCTCGCACCTGGTGCAGGCGCTGGCCCACTCCAATGCCCTGGTGCACGTACCCGTTGGCACAACAGCCCTCGGCGAGGGCTCCGAAGTGGAAGTATGGATGTTGTGACTGCAGAAAATGACCACGGCGCCCTGACGCACCTGCGCCGTGACGGCACGGCCCAGATGGTGGACGTCTCAGAGAAACCGGAGACCACGCGCGAAGCCACGGCAACGGCGACGGTCCACAGCACCGCGGAGGTCCTGGCACTGCTGGGCACCGGCGGCCTGCCCAAGGGCGATGCACTGGCAGTGGCCCGGGTCGCCGGGATCATGGCGGCCAAGAAAACCCCTGAGCTGATCCCGCTGTGCCATCCGCTCCCGATTTCAAAGGTGACGGTCGACTTCGAACTTGGACCCGAGACCGTGGACATCCTGGCCACCGTCAAGACCAGGGGCGTGACCGGCGTCGAAATGGAAGCGCTGACGGCCGCCTCCGTGGCGGCGTTGAGCGTGTACGACATGATCAAAGCCGTGGATAAGCACGCTGTCCTCACGGACATCAAGGTGCTGGCCAAAAGCGGCGGCAAGAGCGGGGACTGGACCCTGTGAGCAGCCCCGATTCCAACAGCACGGGACCGCACGTCCACGGAGAAGTGCAGGGCCGCAAGGCCGGCGTCGTCATTGCCTCAACACGGGCTGCCTCCGGCGTCTACCGGGACGAGACCGGGCCGGTCATCACCGACTGGCTCACCGAACATGGCTTCGTGCCGTATCCGGTCATGGTGGTGCCCGACGGCGAGCCGGTGGGCGCCGCGATCCGGGCCCTCCTCACCCAGGAACCCGCCGTCGTCATCACCAGCGGCGGCACCGGCCTGAGCCCGGATGACCGCACGCCGGAAATGACGCTGCCGCTGCTGGACCGCGAAATCCCCGGCATCATGGAGGGTATCCGGCAGTTCGGTACGTCCAAGACGCCCCACGCTATGCTCAGCCGGGGACACGCCGGTTCGGCTGGCCGGACGTTCATCATCAACCTGCCCGGATCACCCAAAGGGGTCATGGACGGACTGTCCGTCCTGGACCCGGTGATCGGGCACCTGTGCGACCAGTTGGAGGGCGGACATGGCCACTGAGGCTTCGTTCGAAGTAGTACACGCGGTGCTCAGCACCGAACCGATCTCCGTGGACCAGGCCATTGCGGCCGTGGAGTCGGAGACCGCCGGGGCTGTGGTCAGCTTCAGCGGCGTGGTGCGGAACCACGATGGCGGCAAGCCGGTGGACCGGCTCAGCTACAGCGCCCACCCGACGGCCCGGAAGATGCTGGACGATGTCGTGGCGCAGTTGGTGGCCGAGCAGGCGGCAGGGACTGATGCTGCTGATGGCGCCGCGGCTCCTCCCGTCCGGATCTGGGTCGCGCACCGGGTGGGTCCGCTGGAAATCGGCGACCCTGCCCTGGTCTGTGCGGTGTCGGCCGCCCACCGAGGCCAGGCCTTTGCCGTGTGCTCCGAGCTGGTGGACCGGGTCAAGGCGCAGGTGCCGATCTGGAAGGAACAGTTCTTCAGCGACGGCACTGTTGAATGGGTCGGGGCCGGGGAATAACGGACGGCAGCGCTGGCGAATAACAGCCGGCAGCGCGGGGGATTCCCGCGCCCGCGCGTGAGGTAACGCATGGGTTCCGGTTCCGTCCGCCGCCCACGCGAACGGTAGTGTTGAATCCATGACCCAACAACTTCCTGTCGCCGTTCTGGGCGCAAACGGGCGCATGGGCGCCGAGGCCGTCAAAGCTGTTGAGGCCGCTCCGGACATGTTGCTTGTCGCCGCGCTGGGACGCGGTGACTCCCTCGATTCCCTGCTCGACGCCGGTGCCCGCTACGTCGTGGACCTCACCGTTCCGGAGAGCACCGAGGAGAACGTCCGTTTCGCCGTCGAAAACGGCATGCACGCCGTGGTGGGAACCACGGGCTGGGACCTGGCCAGGCTGGAGTCGCTGGAGGCCATCCTGGCCAGCCACAAGGACGTCGGTGTGCTGATTGCCCCCAACTTCGCCCTCGGCTCCGTGCTCACATCGGCTTTCGCCGCCAAGGCCTCCAAGTACTTCGAATCCGTGGAGATTATCGAACTCCACCACCCGGACAAGGTGGACGCGCCCTCGGGCACCGCGGTGCGCACCGCACAGCTGGTGGCAGCGGAACGCGAGGCGGCCGGCGTCGGCCCCAGCCCCGACGCCACCACTACTGAACTGGCCGGTGCCCGCGGCTGCGAGGTGGACGGCGTGCGCGTGCACAGCGTCCGGCTCCGCGGGCTCGTGGCGCATCAGGAGGTCCTGCTCGGCGGGCCGGGGGAGCAGCTGACGCTCCGTCATGATTCCTTCGACCGGGCCTCCTTCATGCCCGGCGTTCTCCTGGGCCTGCGGAATGTCGCAGCCCATCCCGGGCTCACCGTCGGCCTGGACGGCTACCTGGACCTGGGGCTGTAGCGCAGTGAAACCGCTTCTTGGCTGGCTGAGGACAAACCGCACCAAGATTTGGGTGGGTGCGGTGACGCTCCTGCTGGTCTTCTATCTCGTGGTGTCCTTCCAGCGTTCCATCCTTTTGCTGACTGACGCCCAGCCGGTGGCCAAAGCCATCGGCGCGGCTTACCTCGTGCTGCCCGTGATCGGCGCCTGGGCAATGATCCGGGAACTCCTCTTCGGTGCCCGGACCGAACAGATGGCACGGGTGCTGGAGGCCGAAGGTGGCCTGCCAGAGGACAACCTGCCCCGCACACCTGCCGGCCGGATCATCCGCGCCGCCGCGGACCAGGAGTTTGAGAAGTATCGCGCAGAAACCGAAGCCGCCCCGGACGACTGGCGCTCCTGGTTCAGGCTCAGCTGCGCCTATGACGCTTCCGGTGACCGGAAACGGGCACGTTCCTCCATGCGGGATGCGGTGCGGCTGTTCCGCGAGTCTGGCGACGCCCTGGCCCGCTAGGTCGGACCCTGGCTGCCGGGCCAGGCGTCCGGCCTACCGGATCCTTGCCGGCTGGTGGCGTCCCACCTGGTTGGCCGCGTGCCCCAGCCATTCCAGCGGACCGCGCCATTTGAGGATTGCGAAGAGCATCCCGATCAACACGGCCAGCGCTGCGTGGGCGAAGTACATCCCGTCCTCGGTCCATCCCACGGGCAATGGCCTGAGGTGGAACGATGCCACCACGCATACGTGGGCGGTGTACAGCGTCAGGGTCATCGCGCCCGGTCCGCGCAGCGGAAGCAGCAGGTCCAGCGCCAGCCACTGTCCCAGCCTGCCCACCAGGAGGCACAGGCCGACGACGGCGGCCGCCACGCCGCTGGTGTGCAGCAGGTCCAGCGTGGTTCCGGAATGTGGTGCGCTGCTGGCAAGCCACCACCAGGATCCCTCCTGCCGGACGCCGGCGAGATTGACTTGCAGGAGGCTGTCCAGCGGATAGTTGGGGTCCGTGAGGATGTCCTGCAGGGCGGCGCGGCCGCCCCATTGCTCCATCGCCGCCGTGCCCAGGACCTTGGAGAATGCCGCCACCGCAGTGCCGCCGAGCAGCAGCAACACGGGAACTATTGCCACGGTCAGCGCGAGCCTGCCGATGATGAGACCCACCAGCAGATATGAGATCCACTGGAGCACGGGGTAGTACCCCGTCAGGAACAGGTCGCCAAACAGTTGGCCCGGGGTGGAAAAGTCCTCCCACCCGGGGTTGTGGTTGAGCTGCAGCGGCGGATCTGCGGCCATGAGCCACGGCCGCAGCAGAAACGCGATCAACGGGGAAAGCAGGATCCAGCCACCTGCCCAGGCGCACAGGGCCTTCAGCCGCAGCCCGATGAACGGCAGGATGCACAGGAACAACACGGCGTAATGCACCAGGATCACCGCTATGTTGACGTCGAGCCCGCCGAGTCCGAGCCCGACGACGGCAATCACTAGCGCGCGCATCGCGATGCCCCGCCGCGTCGCCGTCAGCCCGGGTCCGTCAAGAGGCTGTTGCTTGCCGGTGGACAGGGCTAGGCCGATTCCGGCGAGCACGGCAAACAGGGCGGCGGCACGGCCGGAGAACGTCAGGCCCACCCAGGTCGGGGTCAGGGCAGCATTGGACTCAAAGGTGGGGAGCAGGTGTGTGGCCATCATGCCCAGGAGGGCGAGGCCGCGGGCAGCGTCAATGCCGGCCAACCGGACGCCTGTTGCGGGCCCCTTCGCTGTCTTGGAAGATGCAGCCGTGCTCCGCGAGGTCATGATGCGATCGTCTCACATCCGCCTTGCAGCCCTGATTTCCGTAGACCCGGAGTTCCTTGTGGCTCTAGGGGTAATCGCGAGTAGTTGAGCAGAACAACGCCGTTGCCGAACGACCGGTCCCCTCGAGCCTGAGGCTCAGCCGGACGACCGGGTCCCCTCGAGCCTGAGGCTCAGCCGGACGTCGGGGTCTTCGAACAGCGGCCGGCCGTGCCCCAGAACCACGGGATGGACGAGAATTCGGAACTCGTCGACGAGGCCCTGCCGCATGAAGGTGGACGCCAAATTGGCGCCGCTAAGGGCGATGTCACCGCCTGGCTGGGCCTTCAGTTCCGCGATGTGTTCAGGCACGACGTCGTGAATCACCGTAGTGTTCCAGTCCGCCTGGGTCAGGGTCCGCAAAAACACGAACTTGGGCATCTCGCCCAGATCCCGGCGAACTCGGCCATAGGCGCCGAGAGACCGGGATCCTGGTCAGCTGTGGGCCAGAAATCGGCCATCAGCTCATGGGTGACGCGCCCGGACATGAAGGCACTCATCGTCCGGATCCGCTCGTTGAGGTGGCAGAGGAGTTCCTCGTCGGCCAGATGCCAGCTGATGTCCCGGTCGGGCCGCTCGAAGAAGCCATCCAGGGATGACGACATCATCAGGATGATCTTGCGCATTCGAGCACCTCCAAGGGGCGGCGAAAGGCGGCAGGCCGCCGTCGTCGTACCTTCCAGTGACGCACTCAGGGATCCGGCGGGACAGGACGTGCCCCCCGCCGGCAGCCCAATTGGTGGTTCTTGCCTGAGACCTGGTCCGGACTGGTTGGTCCCGGCGGAATCGCCAGACGCATGATGCCGCACGGTGCGCTGGCTCCCAGGGTCTTGTATTCGAATATATGTTCGAATAGGATTTCGGCATGAAGAAGTTATCAGTGGGTTCGGCAGGTCATCAGCTTGAAGGGCGTGAGCTTAGGGCGCAGGGGTTTAAGAGTGATCCCATCAACGCTCATGCCCCCCGGGCTGATCCGCCCAAGCCTGATCCGCTGAAGGGTGATCCGCTGAAGGCGATGAGCCCCGGCGTCGTGGATTACCTGTTCCGGCAACTTGTGGCGGGGAAACCGGCCGAGGATGTCCAGTGGGGCCGGGAAGGCGTGGCACTCTCGGCCCAGGGGCCCGGGGCGGAGCTTGCACGCCGGCTGTCCGAAACGGACCTCGATGCGTTGACGCCCACGGAACTGTTCCACTACGTCAGGGCGGCGCAGCGCCTTTCGCAGTGGGCCGAGTCGCTGAGGGAGGCGGCCGTGGAGCGTTACTGCTCGAGTGCAGAGCCCGCCTAGGATGGGCTCGTGACCGCACCTCTGACTGTATCCGCCATCCAGTACGCGGCCTTGGGCGGCGGCATCGAGGCCAACGTCCCGGAGCATGTACGCCTCATCGAGGACGCCGACTCCCACGGTACCAGGCTGGTGGTGTTCCCGGAGTTGTCCCTCACCGGTTACGACCTTCCCCTGCTTCGCGGCGGGGACCAGTGGGTGGCGGCTGCGGACCACCGCCTGGACCCCATCCGCGAGATCTGCCGCAGAACGGGCATCACGGCCGTCGTCGGAGCACCCTTCCGGGAACCGGAGGGTTCGCCTCGGCTCGCCTCACTGGCCGTCCACCCGAACGGCACGCAGGAAGCCGGCTTCAAGACGCACCTGCACGGCGGCGAGCACTCCCTGTTTGAAGCAGGGCAGGAACCGCTTCTGCTGGACGTGGACGGCTGGAAGGTCGCACTGGCCATCTGCTTCGACGCTGCCCACCCGCCGCACTCCGGGGCTGCGGCCGCTGCCGGGGCCGACGTGTATGCCATCTCGGCGCTCTACACGCAGGAGGAAGGCCACCGGCTGGGGCTGCATCTCGGAGCGCGGACCATGGACAACCGCATGTACGGCGTCCTTGCCAACCTCGGTGGCCGTACGCCGCTGGGGCCGTCCTGCGGCCTGAGCGGTTTCTGGGGGCCGGACGGATTGTCGATGCAGCAGGCGGGCGGTACCGGAACGGAAGTGGTCACCGCTGTGCTGCTGTGGGGTTCCCTGAACCGGTACAGGTAGCCAGCGCCCTGCGCGGCCAGCGTGCGCGCGCAATTTGACGATCATCACGCGGCGGGCATTGTCCTAACCTGCTCGTGACAGGGTAACGTTTTTCCCATGGCTGACACTTCCGCGAACATTCCTGCCCTGGGCACCCTCCTGACCGCCATGGTCACCCCGTTCACCACTGACGGCAAGGTCGATTACCAGCAGGCTGCGGAACTGGCCAGCAAGCTCGTTGACGACGGCTGCGACGGCCTCGTCGTCACCGGAACCACAGGCGAGACGTCCACCCTCACCGACGAGGAAAACCTGGGGATGTTCCGCGCCGTGATGGAAGCCGTCGGAGGGCGTGCCGCCGTCATCGCCGGCACCGGCACCAACGACACCGCGCACTCCGTGCACCTGTCCCAGGAAGCCGCCAAGCTCGGCGTCGACGGCCTGCTGATCGTCACGCCCTACTACAACAAGCCCAGCCAGGCCGGCCTCCGCGCCCACTTCGAGACGGTCGCCTCCGCCACGGACCTGCCCGTCATGCTCTACGACATCCCCGGCCGGTCCTCCGTCGAGATTGCGCCGGACACCATGATCCGCCTCGCCCAGCACCCGAACATCGTGGCCGTCAAGGACGCCAAGGCCGACTTCGCTGCCGCCACCCGCGTTCTGGCCGAGACCGAGCTCGCCTTCTACTCCGGCGACGACGGCCTGACCGTGCAGTGGATGGCCCTGGGCGCCGTAGGCCTCGTGGGCGTCACCACCCACGTCGCCACCCGCCGCTTCAGGGAGCTCATCGACGCGATGAACGCGAACGACCTCGGCACGGCCCGGAAGATCAACTTCGAGCTTGAGCCCGTGGTGCGCGCCACGATGACCCGCGTCCAGGGTGCCGTTGCAGCCAAGCAAATTCTTAAATGGCAGGGAGTCCTGCCCAACTCGATTGTCCGCTTGCCCCTCGTGGAGCCGGACGAAGCCGAGATCGAAACCATCCGCGAGGACTTGGCGGAGGGAGGGCTGGTCTTTTCCTGACGGACTGAGACCGGCACTCTTCCGTCTGGAAAGAAGTGCATTATGACCCAAGTAGCCCTCACCGGCCTCGTTACGCCTCCCCGCCTTCCCCAGGGCACCCTGCGGATTGTCCCGCTGGGCGGGCTGGGCGAAATCGGCCGGAACATGGCTGTGTTCGAAATCGACGGCAAGCTGCTGGTTGTCGATTGCGGCGTCCTCTTCCCGGAGGAAACGCAGCCCGGCGTTGACCTGATCCTGCCCGATTTCTCCTACATCGAGGACCGGATCAATGACATCGTGGCCGTGGTCCTCACGCACGGCCACGAGGACCACATCGGAGCCGTTCCGTACCTGCTGCGGCTCCGCAACGACATTCCGCTCGTGGGATCACAGCTGACCCTGGCGCTGATCGAGGCCAAGCTGCAGGAGCACCGGATCAAGCCCTACACCCTTTCGGTCACCGAGGGGCAGGTAGAGCAGTTCGGCCCCTTCCAGTGCGAGTTTGTGGCGGTCAACCACTCCATCCCGGATGCCCTGGCCGTCTTCATCCGCACGGCCGGCGGCACGGTGCTGCACACGGGGGACTTCAAGATGGACCAGCTGCCGCTCGACGGCCGGATCACCGACCTCCGGCACTTCGCGAAGCTGGGTGAAGAAGGCGTGGACCTGTTCATGTCCGACTCCACCAACGCGGACGTCCCGGGATTCACCACCGCGGAGAAGGAGATCGGACCCACCCTGGACCGGCTCTTCGGCCAGGCCACCAAGCGCATCATCGTGGCGTCCTTCTCCTCGCACGTCCACAGGGTGCAGCAGGTCCTGGACGCCGCGGCCAAGCACGGCCGCAGCGTCGCCTTCGTGGGACGTTCCATGGTGCGGAACATGGCCATCGCCGCGAAGCTTGGTTATCTGCACGTGCCGGACGGCATCGTTGTGGACCTGAAGAACATCGACTCGTTGCCCGACAACCGGGTGGTGCTGATGTCCACCGGTTCCCAGGGCGAGCCCATGGCCGCGCTTTCACGGATGGCCAACGGCGACCACCGCGTGGTGGTGGGCCAGGGCGACACCGTCATCCTGGCGTCCAGCCTCATTCCCGGCAACGAGAACGCCGTCTTCCGCATCATCAACGGCCTGCTTAAGCTCGGCGCCGACGTGATCCACAAGGGCAACGCCAAGGTCCATGTGTCCGGCCATGCCGCGGCAGGGGAGCTGCTCTACTGCTACAACATCCTCGAACCGCTCAACGCCATGCCGGTGCACGGCGAGACACGCCACCTGATCGCCAACGGCAAGATCGCCGAGGAGTCGGGCGTTCCGGCAGCCAGCATCCTGCTCGCAGACAACGGCACGGTGATCGACCTGCGGGACCACCAGGCCGACATCGTGGGCCAGGTCGAGGTCGGCTTCGTTTACGTGGACGGCTCCAGCGTCGGCGAAATCACCGACGCTGACCTCAAGGACCGCCGCGTCCTGGGCGATGAAGGCTTCATCTCCATCATCACGGTCATTAACCGGGCCACCGGCAAGGTGGTCTCCGGGCCCGAGATCCACGCCCGCGGCGTCGCCGAAGAAGACTCTGTCTTCGACGACATCATTCCCAAGATCAACGCCGCGCTGGAAGAGGCCGTGCTCAGCAACGCGGACCACACCAACCACCAGTTGCAGCAGATCGTCCGCCGGGTCGTCGGTACATGGGTCAACCGCAAGCTGCGCCGGCGCCCCATGATCATCCCGGTGGTCCTGGAAGCGTAATTGCGGACGCCCCGGGGCTGAACACAGCCCTCGGGGCCCGGAAATCCGCGGTTTCGTCGCTGCAGTGGAGTACCGTGGCAGATATGGCCACTCGTACTTCTCCCGCGCCAAAACGTACCCTCAGCAGCAAATCGGGCGCAGCCTCAGGCCGCAGCGGCTCATCGGCAGCCAAAACCGGGCGGGCGGGATCGTCCGGCGGCAGCGCCCGCACGCGCCAGCTTCCCGCCGTCGAACACCGGCAGCCCTGGCTGCTGCGGGTGGCCGGCGGGGCCTGGCTGGGCATCGGCCATCTGGTGGGCGGGGGGGTGCGCCGCATCGGCCAGGACGTCAGCGACGTCGCCCCGGAAGATCGCCGTGACGGTGCCGCACTGTTCAACCTGGCCCTGGCGGTCTTCATCGCCACCTTCGCCTGGTGGGGATTCCGTGGCTGGTTCCCGGACGCCGTCTATGCCGTGGTCAACGGCACGTTTGGCTGGATGTCGCTGGTCCTGCCGCTCATGCTTTTCGTGTGCGCCTGCAGGCTGTTCCGGCAGCCTGCAGACGGCCGCGGAAACAACCGCGTGGGGATTGGCTTCCTGGTCATGACGTTTGCCGGCTGCGGCATCGCGCACATCGTAGGCGGCCAGCCGACCGCCAGCGAGGGCTTCGACGGCCTGCGGCAGGCCGGCGGCATGCTGGGATTCCTGGCCGCCTCCCCGCTGGCCGCCATCCACCCGGCCGTCCCGCTGGTCCTGTACGGGCTGCTGGCCTTCGTCTCGGTGCTGATCGTCACAGCCACTCCGTTTGGGGCGATCCCGCGCCGCCTGCGCGGTGCCTATGAGCACCTGATGGGCATCGACCTTCAGGAGAACGGCGGCGACGCCCACGACCGCAGTTATCTGTACGAAACCAGCCCTCCCGCACCGAAGAAGAAGCGCAGGCGGCTCTTTGGCAAGGATGAAGACGCCGATGCCCGGCTGGAGGGCTACGTCGGAGACGAAGCCTTTGAACACGCCGTAGTCGACGACGACGACCCGTCACCGGACGCCGGCAAGGCAAAGCCCGCTGTGGCCCCCGGAGTCCGGCGGCCCACCCAGGCGGAGATCGCCGTCGAGAAGATCAAGGCAGCCCAGGGGCTCGGCACCAAGGGCGCCGACGCCGAGAATGCCACCGAGGCCATCCCGCTGGTGACCCCGGGCATGGCAGCCCCGGCAAGTGTGGCCGGCACAGCACCGGCCGCTGCCGTGCACGTGCCGTCCAAGCCGGTGGCGCCAGCACCCCCGCCCACTCCTATTCCGCAGCGCACCGAGCAGCTCTCCCTCGCGGGCGACGTCACCTACACGCTGCCGGCGTCCGACGTGCTGACGCCCGGGTCCATTCCCAAGGAGCGTACGGAAGCCAACGACGCCGTCGTGGCCGCCCTGACGGACACCCTGCAGCAGTTCAACGTCGATGCCACGGTGACCGGCTTCAGCCGGGGTCCCACCGTGACCCGCTACGAGATCGAACTGGCGCCCGGGACCAAGGTGGAGCGCGTCACGGCGCTGTCCAAGAACATCTCGTACGCCGTCGCCTCGAGTGACGTGCGCATCCTGAGCCCCATTCCCGGAAAATCCGCCATCGGCATCGAGATCCCCAACACGGACCGCGAGACCGTGTCGCTCGGGGACGTCCTGCGCAGCCAAAACGCCCGCCGCACCGACCACCCCATGGTCATGGGCGTCGGCAAGGACGTCGAGGGCGGCTACGTCGTGGCCAACCTCGCGAAGATGCCCCACCTGCTGGTGGCCGGTGCCACCGGCGCCGGTAAGTCCTCGTTCGTGAACTCCATGATCACGTCCCTGCTGATGCGGGCCACCCCCGACGAGGTCCGGATGGTCATGGTGGACCCCAAACGCGTGGAACTCACCGCCTACGAAGGCGTGCCGCACCTCATCACGCCCATCATTACCAACCCCAAAAAGGCTGCCGAAGCGCTGCAGTGGGTGGTCCGCGAAATGGACGCCCGCTACGACGACCTCGCCAATTACGGCTTCAAGCACGTCGACGATTTCAATAAGGCAGTCCGCGCCGGCAAGGTCCAGCCGCCGGTGGATTCCAAGCGCGTCATCCGGCCCTACCCGTACCTTCTGGTGATCGTCGATGAGCTTGCCGACCTGATGATGGTGGCACCGCGCGACGTCGAGGATTCCATCGTCCGTATCACCCAGCTGGCCCGCGCCGCCGGTATCCACCTGGTGCTGGCCACGCAGCGCCCGTCCGTTGACGTGGTGACCGGCCTGATCAAGGCCAACGTACCGTCACGGATGGCCTTCGCCACCTCATCCGTGACCGACTCCCGCGTGGTCCTCGACCAGCCAGGGGCGGAGAAGCTGATCGGACAGGGTGACGCGCTGTTCCTCCCGATGGGCGCCTCCAAGGCGATGCGTGTGCAGGGCGCCTGGGTGACCGAATCCGAGATCCACAAGGTGGTTGAACACGTCAAGGGCCAGCTCCAGGCCGTCTACCGTGACGACGTCGCACCCGAAGCGCAGAAGAAACAGATCGACGACGACATCGGGGATGACCTCGAAGTACTGCTGCAGGCCACGGAGCTGGTGGTCACCACCCAGTTCGGCTCGACGTCCATGCTGCAGCGCAAGCTCCGCGTCGGCTTCGCCAAGGCCGGCCGCCTCATGGACCTGCTCGAATCGCGCGGCGTGGTTGGTCCGTCGGAAGGCTCCAAGGCGCGCGATGTGCTGGTCAAGCCCGACGACCTCGCCGCGGTGCTGGCCGCGATGAAGGGCCAGGAGGCTCCGGCCACGGCTGATGCGCAGACCGCCGCGCTCAGTGACAACGCCAACGCCAACATCGCGCAGGGCGGTTACGCGGAGGACCTCGTTGCCGCCGACCTCGACAAGCGCACCCAGAGCGTCGACTACCACGACGGCGCCGACAGTTCCGGCGACGACGAGGACGGTTCCGAGGACGCATGGTCCCTCACCGGACGGTAGGCCCAGACGGTAGCCCTGAAGACGGTAGCACCGAAGACGGTAGCCCTGAAGGCGATAGCCCCGAAGACGGTCGCCCCGAAGACGGTAGCCTAGAAGGGTGACTAGCACCGAAGCGGCCGCGGCCGGCTCCAACAGCTCCGGGATCTGGAATCTCCCCAACATCCTCACAATGCTCCGTATTGTGCTGGTGCCGTTCTTCGTATGGTTCCTCATCGCCGACGCCCCCGGCCTCCGGAGTGAGTCCGGCGGGTGGCGCTGGGCCGCCGTGGTGGCGTTCGCCGTCGCGATTTACACGGACAAGCTCGACGGCGACATCGCCCGCAGCAGGGGGTTGGTCACCGACTTCGGCAAGATCGCCGACCCCATTGCCGACAAGCTGCTGATCGGCTCCGCGCTTGTCATGCTCTGCGTCCTGAACGAGCTGCCATGGTGGATCACCATCGTGATCCTGGTCCGTGAGTGGGGCATCACGGCGCTGCGGTTCTTCGTGATCCGCTACGGCGTCATCCCGGCATCCCGCGGCGGCAAGCTCAAGACAGTCGTCCAGACCGTGGCGATCTTCCTTTATCTTCTTCCGCTGGGGGCCATCGCTCCATGGCTGACCTGGGTGGCCTTCGCGGTGATGCTGGCAGCCGTGCTGATCACCGTCTGGACCGGCGTCGAGTACGTTGTCGAGGCACTCAAGGTCAGGTCGGAGGGGCTGCGCCGGCGGGCTGCTGACCTTGGCCAGCAGGAAAACGAGGAAGGCCAGCCGTGACGAATCTGCACAGGATCGCCGGGGAGGCCGTGGCTGCAGCTGTCGGACGTGGCGTCACCGTCGCCACCGCGGAATCCCTCACCGCGGGAATGGTCGCCGCCGTACTGGCGGACACGCCTGGCGCGTCTGCCATGCTGCAGGGTGGCGTGGTCTCCTACAACAACACCGTGAAGCGGGACATCCTTGGCGTCCCGCAGGACCTGCTGGACGCCGTCGGATCTGTGGACGAAGCGGTGGCTTCCGCCATGGCGGAGGGGGCGCGGCGGGTATGCGGTGCCGACCTGGCCGTGTCCACCACGGGCGTGGCAGGGCCTGATGCCCACGACGGCAAAGCGGTAGGAACGGTGTTCGTAGGTGTTGCCACCGCGCACGGTGTGCAGGCCTTCCCCTACAGCTTCCAAGGCACCCGGGCGGAGATCCGGGCGCTGGCCTGCGGCGCTGCATTGGAGCGTCTGCAGGAGGCCCTGGCTGCGCTAAGCTACCGGGAGTAAGGTTGCTGGGAACAAAAAGCGAGTCCGAATAGTTGTCTCATTGTGTCGCCTCTCGTCGAGGGAGGCGCCTAGGATGAAGAGAACATATGCGGTTTGCGTCACAGTGAACCGGAACCATGAGGGAGCAAGGCGATAGAGATGGTAAAGCAGCCCGTGTCCGTAAACGGCGTTGTCCGCTGGAAGGACGTGGGCCTCGCCGATCAGGCCAAGAGCGAACAGAAGGAGCGCAAGATGGTTGTACTTCGTCACGAAATCGGTGATGTTCTGCGCGATGTCCGCCAGCGTCAAGGACGTACCCTTCGCGAAGTTTCGCACAGCGCCCGGGTTTCCCTGGGTTACCTGAGTGAAGTGGAACGCGGCCAGAAGGAAGCGTCCTCGGAACTCCTGTCCTCAATCTGCTCGGCGCTGGATGTTCCGCTTTCCAGCATGCTCCGCGAGGTCAGCGACCGCGTCGCTGTCGCTGAAGGCGTTGCCGTGCCGGATACTGTCCCGCAGGAATTTTCCCAGCGTTACGGCCGTGATCTTGAGCGCGACCTGAGCAGCGAGCTTAACAACGAACTCGCCACCGAACTGCTCACCGGCGCTCGGTAAGAGAGAATGGCGCCGGTTAACGGTACCCGGTAACCCCGGACTACAGAACCACAGCGAAAGGCCTCCGGCACTTGCCGGAGGCCTTTGTCGCCCTATTTGTCGCGCCCTATTGTTGGCTGTCGCGGTCCTACTGCCGGCCTTCTGGACGTACGGCGTCTTTGGACGTGCCCCGCCGTCCAGTCCCCGTCGTGGCTTTCAGTTGTCCTTGAGTAACCCGTCACGTTCGTACGTGGCGTTGAGCTTGGACATGTAAGCAGCCAGCGCCTCGAGATCCCCTACCGGCCATTCGCCCAGGCGCTCCCGAAACACCTGGCGCCTGGCGTCCTGCACCTGGTGCATCTTCTCCTCGCCTCCGGCGGTGAGCCGGATCGTTTGCGCGCGGCCATCCAGGGGATCAGCTTCCTTGAGTACCAGGCCGATGCTTTCCAGGAAGGCGATCTGCCTGCTGACTGACGGCTTGCCCACGCCGATGGAGGATGCAAGGTCGGTAAGGCGGATGGGGCCGTTCTTACGGATCACGGTGAGCAGGCCGTAGGCGGCCGGCTCCATGTCCGGGTGGACTTCCCGCGACAGCTGCTGGGACACGGACCGGGCCCGCCGCCAGAAAATACTGATCTGGTGCTCCACGTTGGTCAGTGCTGTATCAAGCGAGTCCTCGAAGGGGGCAGTGGCTCCGGGGGCTTCAGCGGGGTTGCTCATGGCAACCATTCTAGGGTCAGCGTCCCGTGAGAGACTCTATGGGGTGAGGATTAGTGATTTCTGGCGGCTGATGGACGATGAATTCGGAGCCGGCTACTCGCGTGTGCTGGGCGGCTCGCTCGTCCTCGCCGGCGTGGGCGGCCGGACGGCCAACCAGGCCCTCGCCGCGGGCGTCAGTCCGCGCGACGTCTGGCTGGCGGTGTGCGACGTGCAGGATGTCCCCGACGAACGCCGGCTCGGCCGCGATATCAAGCCGCGCCAGGACGGGCCTTACCTGGCCTGAGAAGGCCCCCGACTTCGCCCAAGAAGCTGTTGACACGCCGAGCGGTTGTTCGAATATCTGTTCGGGTGCGACTATGCTTTTTGGCAGCGGGTTATCCACATATGCACGCCTGCCCGGCAATAATGTCAGAGGGTAGCGCTAGCGTCGGTGATGACAAACAAAGGGCCGCAGAGGCCCCTCCAAAGCGAGAAAGTATCAGAGGTGTGAATCATGGCCGCAGCCCCGGATCGCCAGAAGGCGCTCGACGCAGCGCTTGCCCAGATTGACAAGCAGTTCGGCAAAGGCTCAGTCATGCGCCTGGGCGACGAAGTCCGTGCGCCCATCGAGGTCATTCCGACCGGCTCCATCGCCCTGGACGTCGCGCTGGGAATCGGCGGTCTCCCGCGGGGCCGCATCGTGGAAATCTACGGACCGGAATCCTCGGGTAAGACCACGGTTGCCCTGCACGCCGTCGCCAATGCCCAGCGCCAAGGCGGCATTGCCGCCTTCATTGACGCCGAACATGCCCTGGATCCGGAATACGCCGCCAAGCTGGGCGTCGATACCGACGCGCTGCTCGTGTCCCAGCCGGACACAGGCGAGCAGGCCCTTGAAATCATGGACATGCTCATCGGTTCCGGCTCCCTGGATGTCGTCGTCATCGACTCCGTCGCCGCTCTCGTCCCGCGCGCCGAAATCGAAGGCGACATGGGCGACAGCCACGTCGGTCTCCAGGCCCGTCTTATGAGCCAGGCGCTGCGTAAGATCACTGGCCGCCTGAGCCAGACCAAGACCACCGCCATCTTCATCAACCAGCTGCGCGAAAAGATCGGTGTGTTCTTCGGTTCACCGGAAACCACCACCGGTGGTAAGGCGTTGAAGTTCTACGCGTCCGTCCGTATCGACGTCCGCCGCATCCAGACCCTCAAGGAGGGCGCGGACTCCGTGGGCAACCGCACCAAGGCCAAGATCGTCAAGAACAAGATGGCCCCGCCCTTCAAGATCGCTGAGTTTGACATTATTTACGGTCAGGGCATTTCCCGCGAGGGCGGCATCATTGACATGGGCGTGGAGCACGGCATCATCAAGAAGTCCGGGTCCTGGTTCACCTACGACGGTGACCAGCTCGGCCAGGGCATGGAGAACTCGCGCCGCTTCCTGCGCGACAACCCGGAACTGGCCGCGGAACTGGAACGGCTCATCAAGGAAAAGCTCGGCGTGGGAACCAAGCCTGCGGCCGATGCCGAAGCCTCACCGAAGCTGAAGGCCGTTGACGGTTTCTAGCAAACGCCGGTCCTCTCCGGCCTTCGCGAAGGCCGGAGAGGACCGCGAAGCAGGGCCCGGCCCCGATCCGGACGGGGACCGGGAGGCAGATCCGGCATCGGTCGCCCGCGCCATCGTTCTTCGCCAGCTGACCGCGTCGCCCAAGAGCCGCCTGCAGCTTGAACGCAAGCTGGCCGAGCGCAACGTACCGGAGGACGTCGCCGCGGCGGTGCTGGACCGCTTCGAAGAGGTCCGGCTGGTTGACGACGCCGAGTTCGCGGACATGTGGGTGCGGAGCAGGGCGCAGTCCCGCAAGCTGGCCAAGGGAGCGCTCCGCCGCGAACTCTCGGAAAAAGGCATTGACTCGGACACGGCGGCCTCGGCCCTGGAGCAGCTTAGCGACGAGGACGAGGAAGCCGCCGCGCGCCACCTCGTGGAACGCAAGCTGCGCCCGGGGACGGACCTGGCAGACCGGACGGAACGCGACAAGGCCACGCGGCGTCTCGCGTCCATGCTCGCCCGCAAGGGCTACCCGCCCTCGCAGGCCTTCCGGATCGTGGGCGAGGTGCTGGACGCTGCAGCCGGCGAGGCCACCGACGCGGCCACCGCACCCTGGGAGTGAACGCAGCCTCGGAGTGAGCGCGCCCCGGGATGGCCGCCCCTCGGAGCGCAGCCTCGGAGTGAGCGCGCCCCGGGATGGCCGCCCCCTCGGAGCGCACCCCAGGAGTGAGCGCAGCCGTTACCCTTAATGGGTGAGTCTGACCTATCCTTCCCCCGCAACCGGCACCGAGAACGCACCAACCGGCGACGCCGCTGTGCCCCGCACCTACCAGGTGCGTACCTTCGGCTGCCAGATGAACGTTCACGACTCCGAGCGCATGGCGGGGATGCTGGAGGCTGCCGGTTACGTACCGGCGGAAGGTGCCCAGGCCGACGTCGTGGTCTTCAACACCTGCGCGGTACGGGAGAACGCCGACAACAAGCTTTACGGCAACCTCGGCCAACTGGCGCCGATCAAGGCGGCCAACCCGGGGATGCAGATCGCTGTGGGCGGCTGCCTCGCCCAGAAGGACCGCGAAACCATCCTCAAGAAGGCGCCCTGGGTCGATGCCGTCTTCGGCACACACAACGTCGGTGCCCTGCCCGCCCTCCTGGACCGGGCGCGCCACAACCATGAGGCTCAGCTGGAGATCCTCGAGTCGCTGGACGTCTTCCCTTCCACCCTGCCCACCAAGCGTGACTCCGTCTATTCGGGGTGGGTGTCCATTTCGGTTGGCTGCAACAACACGTGCACCTTCTGCATCGTCCCCGCCCTGCGCGGCAAGGAAAAGGACCGCCGGCCGGGGGACATCCTGGCCGAAGTCCAGGCACTGGTGGATGACGGCGCCATCGAAGTGACACTTCTGGGCCAGAACGTGAACTCGTACGGGGTGGAGTTCGGGGACCGCCAGGCCTTCTCGAAGCTGCTGCGCGCCTGCGGCGAGATCCCGGGCCTGGAGCGGGTGCGCTTCACGAGCCCCCATCCGGCCGCATTCACCGACGACGTCATCGACGCCATGGCCGAGACGCCCAACGTCATGCCGCAGCTCCACATGCCGCTCCAGTCCGGATCGGACAAGGTCCTGCGGGACATGAAGCGTTCCTACCGGTCGACGAAATTCCTAGGAATCCTGGATAAAGTCCGCGCCAGGATGCCGCACGCAGCGATCTCCACGGATATCATCGTCGGTTTCCCCGGGGAAACGGAGGAGGATTTCCAGGCGACCCTGGACGTCGTCGAAAAGTCGCGCTTCGCCACCGCCTTCACCTTCCAGTACTCCAAACGTCCGGGCACGCCGGCAGCCGACCTGCCGGACCAGCTGCCCAAGGCCGTGGTGCAGGAACGATTCGAGCGACTCACCGCGCTCCAGGACCGCATCGCCGCGGAGGAGAACGCCAAGCAGCTGGGACGCCGCGTCGAGGTCATGGTCACAGCCCGGTCCGGCCGCAAGTCAGAAGAAACCCACCGGCTCTCGGGCCGTTCCCAGGACCAGCGGCTGGTCCACTTCACGGTTCCTGCCGGCGCTCCTGCTCCGAGGCCCGGGGACCTGGTGACCGTCACCATCACCGAAGCAGCCGCCTTCCACCTGATCGCCGATCCGGCCACCGCGGCGGATTACTCGCTGCGCCGGTCCCGTGCCGGCGACGCGTGGGACAGGGCCCAGGCCGACTCCTGCGGCGCCCCAACACCGGGTGGGGCACCAGGTGTGGTGGGCAGGACGGGTGTGTCGCTCGGCATGCCCTCACTTCCGGTGCGGAGCCGCTGACCCGGTGGCGGGCCAGCTCCCCGTCATAGCGGTTGTCGGACCCACGGGCTCGGGCAAGTCCGACCTCGCCGTCGAGCTAGCCCTGGCGCTGAACGGCGAGGTGATCAACGCCGACGCCATGCAGTTCTACCGCGGCATGGACATCGGCACCGCCAAGGTCACCGAGGCTGAACAGCGGGGCGTCCGGCACCACCTGCTGGACATCCTGGACGTGACGCAGGAGGCGTCGGTGTCGGACTTTCAGCAGCAGGCGAGGGACGCCGTCGCTGACATCCACCGCCGCGGCAAGCGCGCCATCCTGACGGGCGGATCGGGCCTGTATGTTCGCGCCGCCCTCGATGTGCTGGACTTTCCGGGAACTGATCCGGAAATCCGCACCCGGCTCGAACAGGAGAACGCCGCGGCAGGGACTGCAGCATTGCTGGACCGGCTCCGTGCGGTGGATCCCGTCTCCGCCGGGCGCCTCGGTGACGCCCGCCGCATCATCCGCGCCCTGGAGGTGTTCGAGCTGACCGGCCGCCCGTTCAGCTCCTTCATGCCAACCCGCGAGTACCACCAGCCGGCCATCCAGATCGGTCTGGCCGTGGACCGCGAGCAGCTGCGCGACCGGCTCGCCGTCCGCGTTCACCGGATGGTGGAGCGGGGGCTGCTGGCGGAGGTTGAACGGCTGGACGCCCAGGGGCTGCGCCGCGGAAGGACCGCCCCGCGTGCACTGGGCTACGCCCAGTTCCTCAGGGTGCTAGACGGCGAAGCGGACGTGGCGCAGGCAGCAGAAGAAACCATCGTGGCCACCAGGCAGTTCGCCCGCCGGCAACTGACGTGGTTCCGGGCCGACCCCCGCATCAGCTGGCTGGACTGGCAGGACCCTGAGCTGGCTGCGAAGGCAGCCGCCCTCTGCACCTGAGCCGGCACGCCGACGGACTTTGAGTAGGACACCTATGCCCCTCGCGCTTGCCACATCCAGGCCAGCGTCCGCCACCTGCGAGCCGGTCCGGGCCGTTTTCATGGGGCCGTGGCCGGGCGGGTAACCTTGAACCATGAATGAAACCCTTGCAGAAACAGCCGGGCCCGCCGCCGCCACACTCAGCGGACTGCGGTTCTCCAAGGGCCATGGAACCGGCAACGACTTCGTCCTGGTCGCTGATCCCGAGGGCGTGCACGTCATCTCTGCAGAGCAGGTCGCGCACCTGTGCGACCGCCACCGCGGAATAGGCGGCGACGGCCTTATCCGGGCCGTGCCGTCCCGGCTCCTTGACGAAGGCCGGCAGATCCTCGTTGAAAACCCGGACGCCGAATGGTTCATGGACTACCGCAACGGGGACGGTTCGCTCTCGGAAATGTGCGGGAACGGAGTTCGCGTGTTCGTCCACTTCCTCCTGGCCGAGGGCCTGGCCGTGCTGCCTCCCGGCGGGTCGCTGAGCATCGGCACGCGCGGGGGAGTCAAGACCATCGTCCGCTCAGGTGACGGCTACGCCGTCGACATGGGCCCCTGGGAGTTCATCTTCCCCGACGACGCAGCGGCCCGAGCCATGGATTCGCTCGTCAGCGCCGACGGACTGGAGGTGGCGCGGCCGGCGCTGTCCGTCAGCATGGGCAACCCACACACAGTCGTCGCGCTGGCCGAGCTGTCCGAACTCCGGGACACCCGGCTTTTCACGGCGCCGCATGTGGACCCGGCTCCCGCGAACGGTACCAACGTCGAATTCGTTGTTCCGGCCGAGCCACTGGTGCACGACGGCGTGGGCACCGTGACCATGCGGGTCCACGAGCGCGGCGTCGGCGAAACGCAGTCCTGCGGCACCGGCGCATGTGCCGCGGCAGTGGCCATCCGTCACTGGGCCGGGCCGGGCGCCCCGGACGCCTGGCAGGTCAAGGTGCCGGGCGGCGTCGTGGGTGTGAAGTTCTTCACCGTCGCCGGCGGCCGCGAGCACATTGTGCTCAGCGGCCCGGCAACGATCGTTGCTACCGGGACGCTTTCCTGACCCGCAGAATCCTGAAGGACTTGGACGTGTTTTCCCGCGTCACCGTGAAGGAGTCGTCCAGCACCCCCGCGAGCCAGCGCTGAAGCGAATCCGAGCCCAGGTTCTTCTGCACCACCAGCCAGGCCGAACCGCCAGGCGCCAGCCTCGGCAGCCACAGCAGCAGGAGTGAGTGGAGTTCATCCTTGCCGATGCGGATCGGCGGGTTGGACCAGATGGTGTCGAAGCGGACTTCCGGGTCCACATCTTCCGGCGTGCTGGCCGCGACGTTGCTCAGCCCGAGGATCTCGGCGTTCCCGTTCGTGAGTGCGATGCAGCGCTCGTTGACGTCCACGGCGTACACCTGTGCGTGCGGTGCCCGCAGCGCCATGGTCAGGGCGATGGGTCCCCAGCCGCAGCCGATGTCGAGCAGGTTTCCCTGCGGGGCAGGGGCGGGAGCCTCGGCCAGCAGAACGGATGTGCCCTTGTCAATTCCATCGGGGCTGAAGATGCCGGACGAGGTCTGCAGCTTCCGCGTTTCACCGGCCAGTTCCACTGTGAGGGGCTTGCGGGTGAACGGCCCTGCAGGTGAGGCGCTGAAATAGTGGGCAGACTCCATAAATGGCAGATTAGTGGGCCGCCCGCCCGATGGGAAACCGGGAGGATGCGAAAGCGGGCTCGGGTGTTCTGGTACCCTTGGAGGCATGTTCCTGATTTTTGAGTAGCCGGCTCCTTTTGCCCGCGGCTTCGGCCGCCGCTACCGGCCCGGGGCTCCCTTCCGAGGCGATGCAGGTTAATCACCTTCCGCCGCAGCGAAGCGAGAGACACAGCGCAGCTTTCAACACAGCGCAGCCCAAACAGCACTCAATCAGACCTCTTCCCGCCGGCGTTGCATGCCCGCTGCCGGCCAGTCAGGAGCACCTTGATGACCCCTCGCAGTCAGCCCAGCGCGAATACCGCAGCCAAGGGCGGCAATCAGCACTATTCTGAAGATGCAGAACCTTCAAAGGAGACCATGACCAATCAGCAAAATTCCGGATCCGGGCCAGCCGCCCAGGACATGAGTCCCGAGGAGATCCAGGCTGTCATCGACCGGATTCTCGCCAAGGACGTCCCGGCCAGGAATACGGCGGCAGGCGACAGCGGCCGCGCCGACAGCAAGGGCGTCCTGGGTAAGGCGCAGGCCATCTCGCAGCTCGCCGAAGAACACAGCACTTACGACGGCGACCAGCAGGACCTCGAAGAACGCCGGGCACTGCGCCGCACGGCCGGGCTGTCCACCGAACTCGAGGACGTCACCGAAGTCGAATACCGGCAGCTGCGCCTGGAGCGCGTAGTGCTGACCGGGCTCTGGACCGAAGGCACGCTTGCCGACGCCGAGAATTCCCTGCGAGAACTCGCTGCCCTGGCGGAAACAGCCGGCTCGGAAGTCCTCGACGGACTGGTCCAGCGCCGCGCCAAGCCGGACCCGGGCACTTTCCTCGGTTCCGGCAAGGCCCTGGAACTCAAGGACGTGGTGATGTCCACCGGCGCGGACACCGTGGTGGTGGACGCCGAACTCGCTCCATCCCAGCGGCGCGGCCTTGAAGACATCGTGAAGGTGAAGGTCATCGACCGCACGGCGCTGATCCTCGACATCTTCGCCCAGCACGCCAAGAGCCGCGAAGGTAAGGCCCAGGTGGAGCTGGCCCAGCTCGAATACCTCCTCCCACGCCTCCGCGGCTGGGGTGAATCGATGTCGCGCCAGGCCGGTGGCCAGGTGGGCGGCGCCGGCGCCGGCATGGGCTCGCGTGGTCCCGGTGAAACCAAGATCGAACTGGACCGGCGAAGGATCCGTACCCGGATGGCCAAGCTGCGGCGTGAGATCGCCGCGATGAAGCCGGCACGGGAGACCAAACGGGCCAACCGCCATCGTAATGAAGTCCCGTCCGTGGCCATCGCCGGATACACCAACGCCGGCAAGTCCTCGCTGCTGAACCGCCTCACCGACGCCGGAGTCCTGGTGGAGAACGCCCTGTTCGCCACCCTGGACCCCACCGTCCGCAAGGCCGAGACCTCCGACGGCGTCGGCTACACGCTGGCTGACACCGTGGGCTTCGTCCGTTCCCTTCCCACCCAGCTGGTGGAGGCCTTCCGCTCCACCCTTGAGGAAGTGGCGGATGCAGACCTGATCCTGCATGTTGTGGACGTGTCCCACCCGGACCCGGAAGGCCAGATCGCCGCCGTGCGCTCGGTGTTCGCCGAGGTGGATGCCCGCAAGGTGCCAGAGATCATCGTCCTGAACAAGGCCGATGCCGCCGACCCGTTTGTGGTGGAGCGGCTCAAGCAGCGCGAACCGCGGCACGTGGTGGTCTCGGCACGCACGGGGGAGGGCATTGCTGAGCTGCTCAAGGCGATCAGCGAGTCCATTCCCCGGCCGAACGTCAAGATGCAGCTCCTCGTGCCCTACCACCGCGGCGATCTCATCAGCAAGCTGCACGACTCCGACGCGGAGATCCTCAGCCTGGATCACGAGGAGGGCGGCACGCGCGCCGTCGTCATGGTCCGGGAAGGCCTCGCGGCTGAACTGGAATCCTTCATCACTAATGACTGACGGGGTGGCAGACGCCGCAGCCAGCGCCACGGCCGGCGAGCAGCATGTACTGGATCTGCTCGACCGTGCCGTGGCGGGCATGGGCGGCCAAAGCCGCAGCGGCCAGCATGAGATGGCCCGGCAGGTGGCACGTGCCATCGAGACCGGCGACCATCTGCTGGTTCAGGCCGGCACAGGAACCGGCAAGTCGCTGGCTTACCTGGTTCCGCTCATCGCCCATTCCCTCGAGAGCAACAAGCCCACCCTCGTCTCCACAGCCACCCTGGCGCTGCAGACCCAGATCGTCGGCCGGGACCTTCCCCGGCTGCTGGAAAGCCTCAAACCGGCACTCGACCGGCCCGTGAAGGTTGCGCTGGTCAAGGGCCGCGCCAACTACGTCTGCAGGCAAAAGCTTGAGGGCGGCTTTCCCACAGAGGAGCCGTCGGAGGGCCAGCTTTTCTCGCTGGGCGAGGACACCAGCGTCCCGCACTTCGCCGCGGCCATGGGCGGCCCCTCGTCACAGCTCGGCAAGGAGGTTGTCAGGCTCCGCGAATGGGCGAAACAGACCACGACGGGTGATCGGGACGAACTGCTCCCGGGCGTCACGGACCGGGCCTGGCGGCAGGTGTCCGTCACTTCCATGGAATGCCTCGGCGCGCAGAAATGCCCCCTCGCGGAGGAGTGCTTCAGCGAGCTGGCCCGGCACAACGCCGCCGAAGCCGACGTCGTGGTGACCAACCACGCCATGCTGGCCGTCAGCGCCTTCGAGGGCCTGGCCGTGCTGCCGGAGTACGACGTCGTGGTGGTGGACGAGGCCCACGAGCTCCAGGACCGGGTGACCGGCGCGGTTTCGGGGCAGCTATCGGTGGCCATGGTCCATGCCGCGGCCTCCGGCGCCCGCAAACACACTGGGATCACCGTAGATGCCCTCAACACAGCAGCCGCCAATCTCGAGGTGGCCCTGGTGGGCGTTCCCAGCGGGCTCCTGCCCAACGGCCTCAACGACGAACAGCTCGATTGCGTGGACCAGCTTCGCGAGGCGTGCCGGGCGGCACTGTCGGATTCCAAAGGGGACAGCAATACAACAGCCGACGGCGGCAGGCAGCTCGTGCGCTCCCGCCTCCTGGTGATCTTGGAACTTTGCGAGCGGCTGGTCGCCGCCAGGGAAAACCGCGAGGTGGTCTGGTTCTCCCGGAACAGCACGTTTGATCCCCAGCAGGGTTACTCGGCGCCGGACGAGACGGCCCCGGCGCTGGTCAACATCGCCCCGCTGAGCGTCGCAGGCCGGCTCCGGGAAGGCCTGTTTGCGGGGCATACCGTGGTGCTGACATCGGCCACGCTTGCCATCGGCTCCGCCTTCGAACCTGCCGCCGGCGGGCTGGGCCTGGTCGGGGACGGTGCGCCGAGCTGGACGGGCGTCGACGTCGGTTCGCCCTTCGACTACCCCAGGCAGGGCATCCTCTATGTGGCCGGCCACCTGCCGAAGCCGGGCCGGGGCACGTCACCTGAGGCGCTGGACGAACTCGAGTCACTGATCCGCGCCTCCGGAGGGGGAGCCCTCTGCCTGTTCTCCTCACGGCGGGCCGCGGAGGAAGCGGCAGACGCCCTTCGGACGCGGCTGGATGTCAGCATTCTCTGCCAAGGCGAATCCACCATGACGGCCCTCGTGAAACAGTTTGCCGACGAGCCCGACACCTGCCTGTTCGGCACGATGTCACTGTGGCAGGGCGTCGACGTGCCGGGCGGTTCCTGCCGCCTGGTGGTGATTGACAGGATTCCCTTCCCCCGCCCGGACGACCCACTCATGACCGCCCGCTCCCGGGCCGTTGCCCAGGCCGGCGGCAACGGCTTCATGTCCGTGTCCGCCACCCACGCGGCCATCAGGCTGGCCCAGGGGGCGGGACGTCTCATCAGGTCCACGAACGACAAGGGCGTGGTGGCGGTGCTGGATTCCCGGCTGTCCACGGAACGCTACGGCGGATTCCTGCGGGCTGCACTTCCGCCGTTCTGGCCGACGACAGACCGGAAGACCGCCGTGGCGGCGCTGGAAAGGCTCGCCGGAGCGCAGGCGTGACAAAGCCCCGGGCAAAAAGCTGCCCGGGGCTACAAGCTGCCCGGGGCTACAAGCTCCAGAGACTACAGCGAGCGGAGTACGGAAACCACTTTCCCCATCACAACGGCGTGGTCACCGAGGATGGGCTCATACTGGGTGTTCTGCGGTAGCAGCCATGTGTGTCCGTCCCGCTGCCGGAACGTCTTGACCGTGGCTTCGTCGTCGAGCAGCGCAGCGACGATGTCGCCATTGACCGCGTCGCTCTGCCGCCGGACCACTACCCAGTCGCCGTCGCAGATGGCGGCATCCACCATGGAATCGCCCGCGACCTTGAGCATGAACAGTTCACCGTGCCCCACCAACTGGCGGGGCAAGGGCATCAGATCCTCCACCATCTGGTCGGCGAGTATGGGTCCGCCGGCGGCGATCCGGCCGACCAGCGGCACCATTGCCGTGTCCATGGCGCTGGGCAGTTCGGACACGGAAGCGTCTGCTGACCTGAGTGCTGGGGCTTTGTCCGCACCGGCAGACTTCGCCGTGCCCGCATCCAGAGTGAGCGGCATCAGCACCTCCATGGCTCGCGGCCGCTTGGGATCGCGCCGCAGGTAGCCAAGCTTTTCCAACTGGGAAAGCTGATGGGTCACGCTGGACAGGCTGGCCAGGCCGACGGTGTCGCCGATTTCCCGCATGGACGGCGGGTAACCGTTGTCGTTGACCGAGCGCTGGATGGTCTCCAGGATCTTCTTCTGCCGGACAGTAAGTCCCTTGGGGGTCCGCTGAGACCGCGGGCTGCGCTGGGGAGCCTTGCCGTCAGAGGCCTGTGCTGCCATGTTCGCCAACGCCTTTCCGTTCCTCCCGGCCGCGGTCGCTGCAGTGGCCGGGAACTTCCGGCCTGAAAAATGTCAGACCCTGCTGATCAACTGCAGATGTGGTTGTTCTGTGATTTCCAACGTAGGCCAGCCATAAGGCTTTTTCAAACATTTGTTCTAGCGAGTCTCGACTTAATTCGTTGATAGGTGCTAAAACTAGAAAAAGCAAAGTTCGAACATGTGTTCTAGTGAGGGCCGCTTGATAGCCCGGTGTTCGAATTGTTTGTTCGAATGCGAGGCAGTACAAATCGGTCCAGGAGGGCTCACGCCATGTCAGCTTCAACAGCAGCATCAACTTCAACGGCGGCGTCACGTTCAACGGGAGTGTCACGTTCAGCGGGAGTGTCCCGTTCAGCCACTGTCCAGTACGTGGATTTCCATCGCGCTACAGTCGGCGGCGCGGCGCCTCAGCCCCGTGCAGTGTCCCGGCCCGGCAAGCCGCCGCGCCTCCGCCTCACCCGTCGCGGCCGGATTGTCCTGATCGGCCTGCCGCTGGTCCTTCTGGCCGCCGTCATCCTGTCCCTGGCAGGGCTGCTGAACTCGCCCGCCAAGGCCGCCGATGCTGCGGGCGGCCTGAGCGTCACGCCCACGGTTTCGGTCACGGTGCAGCCCGGCGAATCGCTGTGGGCCATTGCCGGACATGTCGATCCGTCCCGCGACCCCCGGGATGTGATTGCGGACATCGTCCAGCTCAATGACCTTCAGGCCGGGAAGGTCATGCCCGGCCAGCAGCTGTTTGTGCCCACCAAGTAAGTGGACCCACTAAGACAGACAGGCCGGTCCGAATGACGTGACCTCTGGCGCCGGAACGCCACGACTTCGCCAGGTTCCGGGTTGCGGAACCGTCACAGTTTCCGGCGAACGCTGCGGATTACTTAAACTGTCTAGGTGACTGACCAGCTTGAGCGACTGAACCGACTGCCCCTGCGGACCAACCTGAGGGGACTGAGCCCTTACGGCGCCCCGCAGTTGGATGTTCCGATCCTGCTCAACGTCAACGAGAACACGCATGGGGTGCCGGCCGATGTGCGGGCGGCCATCTCCGCGGCGGTAACCGAGGCCGCCGCCGGGCTCAACCGCTACCCTGACCGTGAATTCACCGAACTCCGGGAAGCCCTGGCGGAATACCTTGACCACGGGCTCAGCGCGGAGAACCTTTGGGCAGCCAACGGCTCCAACGAGGTCCTGCAGCAGATTCTCCAGGCCTTTGGGGGCCCGGGCCGGTCGCTCCTGAGCTTTCCGCCGACGTACTCCATGTACCCGCTCCTCGCCAGCGGCACGGACACGGCCTACATAGCCGGCAAGCGAGCTGATGACTACGGCCTCAGTGCCGAGTCGGCCGCAAGCCAGGTGCGCGAACTCCGGCCCAACATCGTTTTCCTGTGCTCGCCGAACAACCCCACCGGAACCGGCCTTGGCCTGGATGTGGTGGAGGCCGTCTACGATGCGGGCGAGGCGAGCCAGGCAGTCGTGGTGGTGGACGAGGCTTACCACGAGTTCGCGCACGACGGCACGCCCAGCGCCCTCACGCTGCTGCCGGGCCGCGAGCGGCTCATCGTCTCCCGGACCATGAGCAAGGCGTTCGCGCTTGCCGGCGCACGCCTCGGCTACATGGCCGCGGCCCCGGAAGTGACCGACGCCCTCCGGCTGGTGCGCCTGCCGTACCACCTCTCGGCAGTCACGCAGGCAACCGCCCTGGCGGCGCTGCGGCACCGGGAGGCACTCATGGCCGATGTTCAGGACATCAAGCGGCAGCGCGACCGGATTGTCGCCGAGTTGACGCGGATGGGGCTGCGGCCTGCGGCGTCCGACTCCAACTACGTCTTCTTCGGCGGGCTGGAGAATCCCCACCTGGTCTGGCAGGAACTGCTGGACACCGGGGTCCTGATCCGGGACGTCGGCATCGCAGGCCACCTGCGGGTCACCGCCGGAACTGAGACGGAAACCACAGCCTTCCTGGACGCACTGGAAAGCATCCTGGCCAGGCAGTCCGCACTTCCGGCCTAAACTTGGATATGGACCAGGTCAGGTCCGACCCCATCCTTCGTCAAAGGACATTCATCACCATGAGCGACACCGGAACCAAGGCTGCCGAGGCACGGACTGCACGCATGGAGCGTGCCACCAGCGAATCCTCCGTGCTGGTGGAGATCAACCTCGACGGCACCGGAGTGTCGGACATCAGCACATCGGTCCCGTTCTACGACCACATGCTGACGGCGCTGTGCAAGCACTCACTCATCGACATGACCGTCAAGGCCACCGGCGACACCCACATCGACGTCCACCACACCGTCGAGGACGTTGCCATCACTTTCGGCGAGGTGCTCCGCACGGCCCTGGGCAACAAGGCCGGCATCCGCCGCTTCGGCGAGGCCACCGTGCCCCTGGACGAAGCTCTCGCGCACGCCGTCGTTGACGTCTCCGGCCGGCCCTACCTGGTGCACGGCGGCGAGCCCGCCGGGCAGGAGTACCACCTGATCGGCGGCCACTTCACAGGATCGCTGACCCGGCACGTCTTTGAGGCAATCACGCTGCACGCCGGCATCTGCCTGCACATGAGCGTCATCGCCGGTCGCGACCCGCACCACATCGTGGAAGCCCAGTTCAAGGCCTTCGCGCGGGCCCTTCGTGCAGCCGTCGAGCCGGATCCCCGCGTCGAGGGCATTCCGTCCACCAAGGGGGCACTGTGACCGGAAAAGTATTGCGCGAGGGCGCAATCATCGATCCCTCGGCCACGCTGAAGCCGGCTTCCCCGGAGGGCAAGCCCACCGTCACCGTCCTGGACTACGGCTCCGGCAACGTCCGCTCGGCCGTGCGAGCCCTGGAACGCGCCGGTGCCGAGGTCATCCTCAGCTCCAAGCCCGAGGACGTGCTGAACGCCGACGGGCTGGTTGTGCCCGGCGTCGGCGCCTTCGAAACCGTCATGGGTGAGCTCAAGGCGGTGGACGGAATCCGTATGATCGGGCGCCGCGTTGCGGGTGGCCGTCCGGTCCTGGCCATCTGCGTCGGCCTGCAGGTGCTCTTTGAGGCCGGCGTCGAACACGGAACCGAAGCCGAAGGCATGGGGGAGTGGCCCGGCAAGGTGGAACTCCTGCCGGCCGAAGTGGTGCCGCACATGGGCTGGAACACTGTCAATGTCCCGGAAGGCTCCAGGCTTTTCGACGGTGTGGAAGGTGAGCGCTTCTACTTCGTGCACTCCTACGGTGTCCAGAACTGGGACTTCGATGTGATCCAGCCCCGGATGGCGCCGCCCCTGGTTACGTGGTCCGAGCACGGTGCCCCCTTTATCGCCGCCGTGGAGAACGGCCCGCTCTGCGCCACCCAGTTCCACCCGGAAAAGTCCGGTGACGCCGGCGCACGGCTCCTGAAGAACTGGGTCGACGGACTCCGCGGGCCGCATTCCCGGCAAGCAGCGGGCGCCTAGATGTGGTCAATCCTCCTGATGGGACTGGCCGGCCTCATGGTGGGCGGCGGGCTGTCCTTCAGGCAGCAGCGCAAGCCGCTCTGGATCCAGATCGGCTTCTACGCGCTGGCTGCCATGTCGCTGCTGGCCGCCTACCTGCTGACCCTTCCGGGCAAGTAACCCCTAACCCGCCGTTCGCGCCGCAGGAATCGGCACGCACGGGAACAGCGCCCCACGAACTACAGCGCCTACAAGAACTGAGGACCCCCAGATGACCAGCCAAAATGAGCTGCCGGCTCTTGAACTGCTACCCGCCGTCGACGTCGTGAACGGCCAGGCGGTGCGCCTGGTCCAGGGTGAGGCCGGCAGCGAAACAAGCTACGGGACGCCCCTGGAAGCTGCCCTCAACTGGCAGCAGCAGGGCGCGGAGTGGATTCACCTGGTGGATCTGGACGCTGCCTTCGGACGCGGCTCCAACGCGGACCTGCTGCGCGAAGTGGTGGGCCGGCTGGACATCAAGGTAGAGCTCTCCGGCGGCCTTCGGGACGACGAGTCGCTGGAGAAGGCGCTGGACCTCGGTGTTGCCCGGGTAAACCTCGGAACCGCCGCCCTGGAGAACCCGGAATGGACTGCGCGGGCCATCGACCGCTTCGGTGACCGGATCGCCGTCGGCCTCGACGTCCGGGGGACCACGCTGGCCGGACGCGGCTGGACTAAGGAAGGCGGTGACCTCTGGGACGTGCTGGGCCGCCTCGAAGACGCCGGGTGCGCCCGCTACGTGGTCACCGACGTCACCAAGGACGGCACGCTGCAAGGGCCGAACGTTGAACTGCTGCGGCGGATGGTGGAGAAGACCGGCAAGCCAGTGGTAGCTTCCGGCGGCATTTCCAGCCTCGATGACCTTAAGGTCCTTCGTTCCCTGGTGCCGCTCGGCGTCGAAGGCGCCATCGTGGGCAAGGCGCTGTACGCCGGTGCCTTCACTCTGCCCGAGGCCCTCGACGTCGCCGGCCGCCGCTAGGACGCCGTTGTGACCGAGCACCAGGGCAATTCCACGCACCGCGGCGGACCGGCAGCGGACCTGCCGCCGGCACGCCGGCTGCCCGGTCATATCGAGGCCGCCCTCGCCGGGGCGGGAGGCACCACCGATTCCGCGGGGCAGCCCTGGGCGGGGCGCAGCCTCACCGGCGATGACGCCAAGATCCACAACTTCGAGGACGACGACGGCACGGCCGACGCTGGCTACCTCACCGCGGTCGCAGCCCTCGTGACGGGCGCCGGTGAGGAAGCCGCGGTGGTGGCCTCGCTGGCCACCGCCCGCGTCTTTGTTCCCGTGGTGGCGCAACTGGCGGAGGAAGCCGAAGGGGCGCACGGCGTGCACGCCGACAAACAGGCGGACATGGCGCTGGTGACGCTCAAGGCGCCGGACGGCCGCCTCGCCATGCCGATCTTCACTACGGCAGCAGCCCTGACAGCATGGCACCGGGACGCGCGCCCCGTGGCCGTTTACGCCGCGAGGGCCGCCCTGTCGGCCGTCGCCGAAGGCGCCGAGCTGCTGGTTGTGGACCCCGGCTCCGAAGTGACCTTCGTGGTCCGGCGCCCGGCCGTCTGGGCCCTCGCGCAGCAGAGGCAGTGGGTCCCGGCCTACGCGGACGCCGAGCTGGCCACGGTGCTGCGCACCGGAGCGGAGGGCAAACCCGCAGTGCGCGCACTTGACGTCCTTCCTGGCGGGGGAGTGGCCACCACTACGGCCTCCGGCAGCCGCGTTGAAGGCGGCGGAGCCGGACCGGAACTGCGTGTGGTGCTCTACCTGGAGGACGGCCTGGACGCGGCTGCGGTGCAGGCGCTCGTTGCCGGCCTCCAGACCGAGTGGAGCCGGAATGTATTGTTTGGTGAGCGCGTTGATTCGATCGAAGTCAAACTAAGGCGCGCCGCGCAGTAACCGCCGACCGGTGGAGGTCCCTTCCGTTGCTGTCCGGCCGCGGAATTGAGGACCCAGCCGTGAATTTCAGCCTGTACCGGGAGCTGCTGGCCGTCCGGCCGATCCGCCGTCTCCTGGCGGTCGGCATGATTGCCCGCATCCCGCATTCGGCAGCGGGGGTCCTGCTGACCCTGCACATCGTCCTGACCCTCGGGGAGGGATATGCGGCCGCCGGAACTGCAGCGGCCGTGATGACCATCGGCATCGCGCTCGGCGCACCATGGCGCGGCCGGCGTGTGGATACGGCGGGCCTGCGGACTGCGCTGATTCCTTCGGTGATTTCGGAAACCGTCATCTGGTCCATCGTGCCGCACGTGTCCTACCAGTGGCTGCTGCCGCTGGTGTTCGTGGGCGGACTGCTGACGCTTCCCATTTTCAGTCTTGTGCGGCAATCCCTGGGTGTCCTGGCGGACGGAGACCAGCGCAGGACCGCCTTCGCACTGGATGCGGTCAGCACGGAGCTGGTCTTCATGATCGGCCCGGCCGCCGGTGCTGTGGTGGCCACGAGCGGCCAGTCGGTGCTTGGGCTGACCGCCGTCGGTGTCTCGACATCGCTGGCCGGACTCTTCCTCATGTGGTTCAACCCGCCTACCCGCAGTGCCGTACGCTCCGAGTCCTGCGATGCGGACGAACAGGTTGCCGCCGAGGTTGCCGTTGTTGCCGCCGCCCCCGCACACCTGCAAGAGGCTGCGGCCGAACTCGGTCCTGCGTCCGCGGGCAGCAGGCGCCGGGCAGTCCTGCGGCGCAGGGTGGCCAACAGCTTCGGCTGGTTCACCGCGGCGGTAGCCGCGGTGTTCGCCGTTGCTGGGGGCGCGGGCATGGTGCTCAGCGGCACCGACGTTGGCATTGTGGCCGCGCTGGAGACTGGCGGGCACCAGCGCGAAATTGGCGTGGTGTTCCTCTTCTGGTGCGCCGCATCGGTGATCGGCGGCCTCATCTACGGAGCCATGCACCGGGCGGTTTCCCCGATCCTCCTGCTGTTGGGAATGGCTGCCCTGACCATCCCCATGGGCTTTGCCACTGACACCCTGACCCTCAGCCTGCTGTCGCTGCTGCCGGGCCTCCTCTGCGCGCCTGTCCTATCGGCGGCATCGGAGAAGGTGGCCGAGCTGGTCGACGAGGCCAGGCGCGGCGAGGCCATGGGCTGGTATGGGTCGGCGCTGACCGCCGGCGTGGCTTTGGGGGCTCCACTGGCCGGACTTTTCATCGACAGCATCGGCCCGGCGGGAGGCTTCGTGTCCGTCGGCGTGGCCGGCGTGCTCCTGTGCGTCGCGGGGCTGGTCCTGCAGCAGCTCCGCCGCCGCGCCGCCTCGATCTGACCCTCCCGGTTTCGGGAGACGAGGTAGCGGTGCAGTGCGACCGGCACCGGGGGAAGTGCACGTGGGCGACAAAAACGGCGGCGGGCCGGCCCCGAAGAGCCGGCCCGCCGCCGTCGTAATTCAACCCTTAGTTCACTGCACCGGTGAACTTCTCACCGGGACCCTTGCCCGGAGGATCCGGAATGATGGACTCTTCGCGGAACGCGAGCTGCAGGGACCGCAGGCCGTCGCGCAACGGGCCGGCATGCTGCGAGCCGATCTCCGGGGCGGCCGCCGTGACCAGGCCGGCGAGGGCGGTGATGAGCTTGCGGGCCTCGTCCAGGTCCTTCAGCTCTGCGGCGTTCTCCTCAGCGGCCAGACCCAGCTTTACGGCGGAGGCGCTCATGAGGTGCACAGCGGCCGTGGTGATGACCTCGATCGCGGGAACTTCGGAGATGTCGCGGATTTGCTGCGTGACGTCGTCCCCGGCGCCGGGCGCCTGGTAGACGTGTGAATTGCTGTCTGGAGTGCTCATACTGGTAAGCTTGTCACAGACCGACTGGATGTCGTTATTTTGCCGTGTATGAGACCCACTGCCGCGAACGTGCGGTGAGCGGGTATCGTTCTGTAGAATTGATATTCAGTTTGCAAGCGGAGTTCTCTCCCACCCGCGTCAGCCGTTTTCCCTGGAAGCTTCAGGGAAGCAAGGTTGCCGGGTAACGGTCGGGCGTTTCACCGGGCAGGAGCCTGGGGAATGCGTGCAGTCCCTCGCGGGATGTGCACATCCGATCTTCGAGGCCTTCGATTGCTCCGGCAATTGGGGGCCTTCTCTATTTTGCCGGTGGAACACCCATAACAAACACAGGAGCTTTAACATTAGCGAGCCAAGAATCAATGAGCGTATCCGCGTCCCTGAGGTGCGGCTGGTCGGTCCTGCCGGCGAACAGGTAGGAATCGTCCGTATTGAGGATGCCCTGCGTCTGGCTGCCGAGTCCGACCTGGATCTCGTTGAAGTTGCACCGCAGGCCAAGCCTCCGGTGTGCAAGCTGATGGACTTCGGCAAGTACAAGTACGAAGCCGCAGTTAAGGCCCGTGAAGCCCGGAAGAACCAGACCAACACGGTTCTGAAGGAAATTCGGTTCCGCCTGAAGATTGACACCCACGACTACGAGACGAAGCGCGGTCACGCCCTGCGCTTCCTCGGAGCCGGGGACAAGGTTAAGGCCATGATCCAGTTCCGTGGCCGTGAGCAGCAGCGTCCCGAAATGGGCCTGCGCCTGCTTCAGCGTTTCGCGGAAGACGTCGGTGAGGTCGGTGTTGTGGAGTCCAGCCCCCGCATCGACGGCCGCAACATGGTCATGGTCATCGGTCCGCTGAAGAACAAGGCGGAGGCCAAGGCAGAAGCGCGCCGTGCAACCCAGCGTGCTGAAGCCAAGGCCCAGAACGAAGCCAAGGCTGCCGGCCGTGTGGACACCTCCGGTGACGATCAGGCACCCCTGACGCAGTCGCTTGCCGACCTTCTGCCGGAAGGCTTCCAGGTTTCCACGGAGGCCGCCGCTGACGAGGCGCCGGCAGCGCAGGAAGCTACGGCAACAGCTGAGGCAGCTGCGCCGGAAGCCGCCGTCGAAGCGCCCTCGGTTCCGGTCGAAGCGGCTCCGGCTGCCGAGACCCCCGCCGCGGAAGCACCCAAGGTTGCCGATGCACCCAAGGCCGCGGAAGCACCCAAGGTTGCGGAAGCGCCCAAGGCCGCCAAGGAGGCTGAGGCGCCCCGCGCAGCAGCCCCGAAGGCAGCCCCCGCTGCTCCCAGGGCGGCAGCGCCCGCAGCACCGAAGGCGGCAGCACCTGCTGAGCCGAAGGCTCCTGTGGCTGAGTCGCCTGCTCCGGCAGCGCCGAAGCCTGCAGCTGCCCCGGCCCCGCCCAAGCCGGTGGCGAGGCCCGCCGCGCCGAAGCCTGTTGCACGACCCGCAGCGCCCCGGCCCACGCCCAAGCCGGCGGGCAAGAAGACTACCTAGTTCGAAACTGCGGAAGGCATCGCCTTCAGTCAGCCAGCAACCAGCACGCCGCCCGCAGGGGCGGCTGCACGATAGAACTGCGGACATTGTCCGCGGATACGTAAGGAGATCGGTTCCCATGCCGAAGATGAAAACCCACAGTGGTGCTAAGAAGCGCTTCAAGCTGACCGGCAGCGGCAAGCTGCGCCGCCAGCAGGCCAACCGCCGCCACTACCTGGAGCACAAGTCCAGCCGCCTGACCCGCCGCCTCGCCGGCGACAAGATCGTCTTCAAGGGCGACGCCAAGGTCATCCGGAAGATGCTCGGCATCTAATTTCAAGCACTCTGACTGACTGCCACCTGGCACCAGTCAACTACCAATAAGCCTTCTCAGGCCGGCCGGTTACCGGCAGTAGTCGCTTGGGATCAGATTTTTGAAGGAGTACGCACGTGGCACGTGTGAAGCGGGCGGTAAACGCCCACAAGAAGCGCCGGGTTATCCTCGAACGCGCCAAAGGTTACCGTGGACAGCGCTCACGCCTGTACCGCAAAGCCAAAGAGCAGCTGCTGCACTCGTTTGTGTACAGCTACGGCGACCGCAAGAAGAAGAAGGGCGACTTCCGCCGCCTGTGGATCCAGCGCATCAACGCTGCATCCCGCGCCAACGGCCTGACCTACAACCGCCTGATCCAGGGCCTGAAGGCCGCTGAGGTCGAGGTTGACCGCCGCATGCTGGCCGAGCTCGCCGTTTCCGACGCCAACGCCTTCGCTGCGCTGGTCCAGGTTGCCAAGGACTCCCTGCCGGCTGACACTTCCGCTCCGGCCGCCAACGCCGAGGCTGCACCGAAGGCCAAGGCTACCCGCGCACGTGCTGCGAAGAAGCCGGCTGCTGCAGCTGCTGAGTAAGCAGGCAGCTCCCAGTTCAAGGACCGGTGGCAACAGCCACTAAGGTTTCTTATATGAACCAAACCGGGCGCCCGCAAGACTTTCCACTCTCCAATCCCCGATCAGATCGGGTCCGGGACGTGGCAAAGCTTGCAGGGCGCCCGGTCCGTTTAAAGCGCCGGCAGTTCCTTGCCGAAGGCCCGCAGGCGGTTCGTGAGGCCTTGGTACTCCACGGTCAGCGGATCGCGGCCGGCCAGCCGGGCATCGTCCGCGAGGTGTACGCCAGCGAGGCATGCCTGGACCGTTACCCGGAGTTCGAGGAACTGGCCGTGGGAACCAGTGCCCGGCTCGCGACGGACGACGTCCTCGCCGCCATGGCGGACACGGTCACCCCGCAGGGGATCGTCGCGGTGTGTGATTTCGTGGACGTCGCCTTGGCGGACGTGCTCGACGCCGGGCCCCGGCTGATTGCCGTGCTCTGCCAGGTCCGCGATCCCGGCAATGCCGGAACCGTGCTTAGGGCCGCAGATGCCGCGGGTGCCGATGCCGTGGTCCTGACCGGCTCCAGCGTGGACATTTACAACCCCAAAGCTGTCCGCTCGACCGCCGGTTCCCTCTTCCACCTGCCGGTGGTCCTGGGCGCCGACGTCAATGAGTTTGCGGCGCAGTGCAAGGCTCGCGGGATCGGAGTGCTCGCGGCGGACGGCTACGGGCAGCTGAACCTGGACCGCCTGCAGGACGAGAACGCCGCACGCCGGCTTGGCGCCTCGGCAGCGGGCTCGGATTACGCCCTGGAAAACCCCACCGCCTGGCTGTTCGGGAATGAGGCCCAGGGTCTCTCCGAGGACGAGCTGGCGCTTGCCGACCATCGCGTGGCGGTGCCCGTATATGGCGCCGCCGAGAGCCTGAACCTGGGAACGGCCGCCACTGTCTGCCTCTACGCCAGTGCGAGGTCCCAGCAGTCCGCCTAGCCGGGAGTTTTTGTGCAGATATCGGCCGGAAAAGGCCCTCTTAGTCGCGATATCTGGACAAAAACTCCGATACAAGAAGGAGCGGGGGTCCACCGTCCGGTGGACCCCCGCTCCTGTCTTTATTGTCTGTTATGAGCCTGGACGTTTTGAGGTCCAGTGCCTGTGAGCCAGGCCGGTTATGGCGCCCGGGTGGTCCGGTTGCGGCCGGTGATGGCGCCGTAGATACCTGCGACCACGAGGCCGCCGATGATGGCGAGGATCCAGGTGCCAAGGTCGAAGAACGCCAGGTCACCCTTGCCGAAGAGAAGGCTGCCGATCCAGCCGCCGACGATGGCGCCAACGACGCCCAGAACCAGGCTGGTGACCCAGCCGCCGCCTACCCTGCCGGGCATGACAGCCTTAACAATTGCGCCTACGATCAGGCCGAGAATAATCCAAGCAAGAAAACCCATTGTCTGCTCCTTCATATTCGTCGGGATCGATTCTTATCAGTCCCGATATGGCTTCAAGCTAACACAGGGCGTGTTTCTTTGTCAGCAGGCTTAGTTTTGGCTTTTAGTGGCGCCCGGAGGCGGTGTGCGGTGTCTGTCCGGGGCCGGACGGGTACGGTATTTACTAGGCGGCGGTTGCATCCCGCCCTGTCCCATCTGTCGTAATACCCACATGAAGAGGTGAGCCTTCCTTGGCTGCAAATGGCGGTACCAAGGCGATTGTCGCGGCGCTGGCCGCCAACCTGACCATCGCCGTCCTGAAGTTCGTCGCGTTCTTGCTGACGAGCTCCTCATCGATGCTGGCTGAGGCCATCCACTCTGTCGCCGACTCCGGCAACCAGGTCCTGCTGCTGGTCGGCGGGAAGCGAGCCCAGCGGGCAGCCAGCCCGGAACACCCCTTCGGCTACGGGCGCGAGCGATATATCTACGCCTTCATCGTTTCCATCGTGCTCTTCAGCGTCGGCGGACTCTTCGCCCTGTATGAAGGGTGGGAAAAAATTCTGCACCCGCACGGAATCGAAGGTGACTTCTGGTGGGTTCCCCTGGCTGTTCTGGTGGGTGCCGTCATCGCTGAGGGATTCTCGTTCCGGACGGCCATCACCGAAGCCAATCACATCCGCGGCAGCCAGGGTTGGGTCAGCTTTGTGCGCACCGCCAAGCAGCCCGAGCTTCCGGTGATCCTGCTCGAGGACTTCGGTGCTCTGCTGGGCCTGCTCTTCGCCCTGTTCGGTGTGGGGCTGACCCTGCTGACCGGTGACGGGATCTGGGACGGCATCGGGACCGGGATGATCGGTTTGCTGCTGGTGGCGATTGCCGTGATCCTGGCGATGGAAACCAAGTCGCTGCTGCTGGGGGAGTCGGCAACCAAGGACGACGTCGGACGCATCCGGAGTGCCATCGAAGCGGACGGAACCGCCATCATTCACCTCAAGACCCTGCACCTGGGCCCGGAGGAGCTGCTGGTGGCCGCCAAGATCAGCGTGGAGGCCGGTGACTCGGGGCTGGATATTGCCAAGTCCATCGACGACGCCGAAGCCCGGATCCGCTCGGCGGTTCCCATTGCGCGGGTCATCTACCTGGAGCCGGACATCCGACGTGCGCAGGTGGCCAGCGGCCCCGCCCTTGCGGGCGACTCAGGAGCCTAGGTGTTGCCCCGGGCCGCCGGCCCAGCGCCTATTTGAGCCGCTGGCTACAAGTGCAATTTTGAGCCGCTGGCTCCGTGACTGCTGTTACGGGGCCAGCGGCTTCTTGCGTTCCAGCAGCCCGCTCAGCAGCGCAACCATCAGGCCGAGAATGGCCAGGACCGCACCCACGAGGGCGGGCGCAACGTAGCCCCAGCCCCAGGCAATCACCAAGCCGCCCAGGAAGGCGCCCAGGGCGTTGGCAACGTTAAGTGCGGCGTGGTTGAGCGAGGATGCCAGCGACGGCGCATCAGGGGAAGCGTCCAGCAGCCGGGTTTGGAGAGCGGGGACGAGCATGGACCCGGCGCCGCCCACCACGAACACCATGACGAACGCAGACCATGGCCAGTGCACGGCCACGGCATACACCACCAGTGCGACGGCGATTGCGGGCAGGACGCGGTAGATGGTCCCCATCACGGACTTGTCCGCGATCCGGCCGCCGACAATATTGCCGGCCACCATTCCCAGGCCGTACAGGGCCACCACGAACGGCAGCAGGGTGGCGGGAATCCCGGCCACGGAAGTCATGGTGTGGGAGATGTAGGTGTATGTTGCGAAGAACCCGCCGAAACCCACGATGCCAATGAGGATCGCCAGCCAGACCTGGGCCCGCCTGAGTGCGCCCAGCTCCCTGCGGATGCTCGCGTCCGCGTGCGCCTTCTGGAACGGCACGAATTTCCAGATGAGTGCCAGGGTTACCAGTCCCAGTGCTCCCACCAGGACAAAGAGCAGCCGCCAGCCATAGGTCTGGCCGAGCCACGTGGCGAAGGGAACACCGACTACGTTGGCGACCGTAAGCCCGGCCATCACCATGGAGATGGCCCAGCCACGCTTCGTCGGCGCCACCAGGGAAGCGGCGATCACGGCGGCCACACCAAAGAACGCGCCGTGCGGCAGCCCGGCAGCGAACCGGGAGACCAGCATGCTTGCGTAGTCGGGAGCAAGGAACGAGGACAGGTTGGCGACGCTGAAGAACAGCATGAGGCCCAGCGCGAGGAACTTGCGCGGCAGCTTCGCCCCGACGGCGGCGAGCACGGGAGCTCCGACGACGACGCCCAGGGCGTAAGCCGAGATAAGATGGCCGGCTTCGGGAGTGCTGATCCGGAGTCCGATTTCGACCTCCCTGAGCAGGCCCATCATGGCGAACTCGGTGACCCCGATGCCAAAGCCGCCCATGGCCAGGGCCAAGATGGCGGGGCCGATGTGCGTTGCGGTCTTGGGCGCGCGGGGAGCTTGGACAGTGGAAGTCATGTGCCTGCTTTTCGAAGGGAGTTGCGGAGTCGGCCTCGTTGCCACTGATAAGTCCGATTTTAACAAGCTTCGCGGCGGGATGGATATTCCTGCCCCGGAGGTCGGCCCGCCCTCGCGAGCCCGTGCCCTCGCGAGCCCGGCCCTCATTAGCCCGCGTCCTTGTAAGCCCGGGCCTCATAGACTGGACCGGTGACTGAACTGATCAACGTCGTCGGCGGCGCCGTCCTCGACTCACTGTCCGCTCCCGCCCGGCTCCTTGTGGCACGCCGCACGGCGCCGCCGCAGTTTGCCGGCATGTGGGAATTTCCGGGCGGGAAAGTGGAACCGGGGGAGGCCCCCGAAAGCGCGCTGCACCGGGAGCTCCGGGAGGAACTCGGCATCGCCGTGGTCCTCGGAACCGAACTGGAAGCACCGGAGCCCGCTGGGTGGCCGCTGAATGACCGGGCCGCGATGCGGGTCTGGTTCGCGGAAGTTGCCGACGGCGAACCTCGGCCGCTCGAGGACCACGATGAACTCCGCTGGATCAGCATCCGAAATGGTGACGACGCTCTCAGGCTGCCCTGGATTCCCGCGGACCTGCCAATTGTCCGGGCGCTGCTCGCCATCGTTGCCGCGCCGAGCCGTGCGGACTCCGTCGCCGGAAATTAACGCGACCCTTCGTTGGTGACGGTGTGGATTTCTGGTGCGCGGCCAGGTTGCGGAGATCAGAACAGCGTGGGCTGGGACGTCTGGGCTGCGCTGCGCTGGCCATGCTGCCCCGCCCGTTGCTGCCCTGAACCCAGCTGCCATGCCCGGTGCTGCGGAAGGCTTCCCTCGGGGTAGGCGGCTTCCTCGCCGCGCGGATCGTCGGCCAGCGTGTGGGCGGCCCGTGCATCGCCGCCCTGGTGATCGTCGACGTCCCGGTGGCTGAACCCATGCGATCCGGCGAAGCCGTGCCGGGCTTTGAAGAAGCGGATCCTGCCGGCGAGCCAGATGCGGTATTCCTTGGAAGCGTACGAGCCTGTGCCGTACAGCCTGCGGTAGCGCCCCGCCAGTTCAGGGTGCCGGGCAGTGATCCATTGCATGAACCATTCCCGCGTGCCGGGCTTCAAATACAGCGCACCGGCCGTGACTCCGGTGGCACCCGCGGCCGCCAGCGAGGCGAACAGGGAGTCCAGTGCCTCGTCGCTGTCGGAGAGCCACGGCAGGATGGGCATGGCCATCACACCGCAGGGCAGCCCCGCTTCCCTGAGCCTGGAAACGAGCTTGAGCCGCGCCCGCGGGCCGGGTGTGCCGGGTTCGATCGCCTCGGAAAGCTGTTCGTCCGTCATGGCGAGCGAGATGCCGATGCCCACCGGCACCTGCGCAGCGGCACGCTTCAGGAGCGGAACGTCACGGGCCAGCAAAGTCCCCTTGGTCAGGATGGACAGCGGCGTGCCGGAATCGGCCAGCGCACCGATGATGCCGGGCATCAGCCGGTACCGTCCCTCCGCGCGCTGGTAGGGGTCGGTGTTCGTGCCAAGAGCCACATGCTGCCGGTTCCAGGAGGGCTTGGCCAGCTCCTTGCGCAGCACCTCGGCCGCGTTGATCTTCACCACAACCTGGCTGTCGAAGTCGAGTCCGGCGTCGAAGTCCAGGTAGGTGTGGCTCTTGCGGGCGAAACAGTAGACGCACGCGTGGCTGCAGCCCCGGTAAGGGTTCACAGTCCATTCGAATGGCATCCGGGAGCCGGCTGGCACCTTGTTGAGCACCGATTTGGCGGTGACCTCATGAAAGGTGACACCGGCGAACTCGGGGGTGGACACCGAGCGCACCAGGCCGGCCAGGGGTACTAGCGGCGCGGTTCCGGGCATTTCGTCCTGTGCCGGTCTGAGTGCCTGCGCGTCCCATCTCATGCTCTCCATTCGAAGGTATGTTCGAACTAAAGTCAAGCGCTGCCGGCGGCGTTTCCCGGAGACTGGCGACTACGCTTGCACCATGATTCTGCTCACCGGCTTTGAACCTTTCGGGGGCCAGTCAACCAATCCGTCCTGGGCCGCAGCCGAGTCCGCCCGGGACCTGCTCCGCGGCGAGGGGCTGGCCGTGGAGGCGCTGGAACTGCCGTGTGTGTTCGGCGCGGCGGCCAATGTGCTGCTGAGTGCCCTCGAGGACCCGGAGCCGGAACTCGTGGTGTGTATCGGGCAGGCCGGAGGCCGCGGGCGGGTGTCGCTGGAAAGGGTTGCCATCAACTGCGATGATGCGCCGGTTCCGGACAACGCCGGGAACCAGCCCGTGGACCGGGAGGTGGTGCCGGGCGGGCCCGCCGCGTATTTCACCTCGTTGCCGGTGAAGTCAGCCCTTCGTGCCGTGGAAGTGGCCGGTGTGCCCGCCGAAGTCTCGCAGTCGGCGGGCACGTATGTCTGCAATCACATCTTCTACACGCTCATGCACGAGCTCGCCCGCCGGCCGGCCGTCCGCGGCGGTTTCGTCCACGTGCCGTTCGCCCCGGACCAGGTAGCGCAGGGGAGCGGTGACCCGTCACTGCCGCTGGCATCAATGGCGGAGGCGATCGCCGTCGCCGTTCGAACTTCGCTTACCAGGGCAGCCGACGTCGCGCTCGCGGCCGGCAGCATCCACTAGTGCGCCTGCAGTTAGCCGAGTTCATCCGGTGGGGTGCGGTTCAGCCGGCGCGGGAGCCCAGCTCCCACTCATCAGCTCCCACTCAACCGTGACGCTGGTGCTGACGCTGGATGAGCCGGCCTCCACCGTCATGGAGTCGGCGGCGAGGGCCCGCTGCAGCCCGCCCACCGGAACGGGCGCCGACGGTACGGGGTGCTGGCGGACGGAGACCACCTCGCCAAGCTCGGCACCCGCAAGCCCGGCGAGCTGCGCCGCTGCGGCCCGGGCGTCGGACCATGCCGCCTCGCGGGCCAGCGACATGACGGCCGCGGTGTCTGCGAAGCCGAGGTGCACCCCGTCCAGGCGGACGTCGTTGCCGCCTGCTTTCACGGCTGCCGCGATGATGTCGGAGCCCGCGGCAGGATTCCGGAGCCGCACACTGAGGATGCTGGATGCCACATAGCCGGTGACCTGCTGCCCCCGGCCCTCCTGCCAGACTACGTCGGCGCGGACGTTCAGCCCTGAGGTGCTGATGTCGGGGTTTTGCACTCCTTTGCCACGAAGTGCGCCACTGACGGCGGCGGACGCCGCGCCGGCGGCGGCGTAGGCATCACCTGCGCTGTCCCGCCGGCATTCCACTCCCAGCGAGAGCGTCAGCAGGTCAGGGGCGGCCTCGGCGGTTCCCGATCCCGTGACAGTGACGGTCCGGGCACCCGCCCGGCTGGCCGGCTCACCCACGTCCTCGCCTCCGGTCCGCGTAGCCTCCGGCCTCCAGGCCGGCGTGCCGCTCGAATGGATTTCCCGACGCCGGATCCCCGTACCGCAGCGCCGACCAGGCAGCAGCCGCGAAGTAGAAGAGCAGGAACGGCAGGCCCAGGGACCAGGCGTACTGGGTGCAGTGCCGCTCCTCGTGGCCCAGGAGCGTTCGGTTTGCCAGGGCGGCATCCGCGCCCGCGCGGAAGATGACCACGTTGCCCACCGTGAAGGCCCCCGCCAGCGGAAGCCGCCAGCGGTATCCTGTGGCGACAATCAGCCCGCGGGGACCGCGGAAAGTCCGGGTGCCGGCCAGCCCGGCGAGCACCAGCCCCAGCGGCGTGGAGGCGTTCAACACGTTTGCGAGCCGTCTCAGGCGCTGTCCTTGCGTGAGGGGGCCCGGCGACAGGGAGCTTAGCTTTGTGGGGCCTTGCATCATCCGGCGAAAGATCAGGGGGCCTTGCTTCATTTGGCCATGCTAGCCTCCGGCGGCCGTGCAAATACAGGCGCCCCCCGCAGCCGGCCGCTGTCCATCAGTCGGGCTGTCCATCAGTCGGGCAGTCAATCAGTCCGGCTGTCAATTAGGCCGGCGCTGTCAATTAGACTGGGAACAGTGCCTGCCGGCCACCCGCCGGCGAGCCTGCCCTTGTCTTTGGGGGCGTCTTTTCTATTGACGTCCTCGGATGACTTCATGCAATGACGTGCCAGCGACGGACGCGCTGCCTGGGAAACCGGCGCGGCTGCACCGCCCGCTGGCACCACCCGACTCGTAGCTAAGAACAGTAGATGACTGAAACTTTGCCGGGCGCCGCCGTCCCGAACCCTCTGGATGAAGCCGCCATCAACGCCGCCGTGGACCAGGCCGTCGCCGCCATTGCCGGCGCCACCACCCTCGATGAACTCAAGGCAGTCCGCCTGGCCCAAACCGGTGAGAAGTCACCGCTCAGCCTGGCTAACCGCGAGATCGGCCGCCTGCCCAAGGACCAGAAGGCCGCTGCGGGCAAGCTGATGGGGTCATCGCGGGGACGTGTTAACAAGGCGCTCGCGGACCGCACCGCCGAGCTCGAAGCGGAGAATGACGCCCGCATCCTTGTGGAGGAAACCGTGGATGTCACGGCAGCGCCCCGCCGCCGCCGGGCCGGCGCCCGGCACCCGCTGTCCACGCTGCAGGACCGCGTCGCGGACATCTTCGTGGGCATGGGCTGGGAAATCGCCGAAGGCCCCGAGGTGGAATCCGAATGGTTCAACTTCGACGCACTGAACTTCAAGCCGGACCACCCGGCCCGCGAAATGCAGGACACGTTCTTCGTGGAGCCGCCCGAAGCCCACCTGCTGATGCGCACGCACACCTCGCCGGTGCAGGTCCGGTCCATGCTGGAGCGGGAGCTGCCCATTTACGTGCTGTGCCCCGGCAAGGTGTTCCGCACCGATGAACTCGATGCCACCCACACCCCTGTTTTCCACCAGTTCGAGGGCCTGGCCATCGACAGGAAGCTCAGCATGGCTGACCTCCGCGGAACGCTGGAGCACTTCGCCCGCCAGATGTTCGGTGACGAAGCCCAGATCCGGCTGCGCCCCAACTACTTCCCGTTCACCGAGCCCTCAGCCGAGCTGGACATCTTCCACCCCGGCGCCAAGGGCGGGCCCCGCTGGATCGAATGGGGTGGCTGCGGCATGGTCAACCCCAACGTCCTGCGGGCCGCCGGCATCGATCCGGACGTCTATTCAGGCTTTGCCTTCGGCATGGGCATCGAGCGGACGCTCATGTTCCGCAATGAGGTCGGCGACATGCGCGACATGATCGAGGGCGATGTACGTTTCAGCGAGCACTTCGGGATGGAGATCTAACAGTGCGTATCCCACTTTCCTGGCTGCGTGAATTCGCGCAGGTACCGGCCGGAGCCACGGCCGAAGACGTCATGGCCGAACTGGTCAAGGTCGGTTTTGAGGAAGAAGCAGTCCACCGCCCCACGGACGCCCTGCGGGGACCCGTCGTGGTGGGCCAGGTCCTGAGCCTGGTCAAGGAGCCGCAGTCCAACGGCAAGACCATCAACTGGTGCCAGGTGCGCGTTGTCCCCGAGGGGCAGGAGCAGACCCTCACCGCCAAGGGCATTGATCCGTCCGGCGTGCAGGGCATTGTGTGCGGTGCACACAACTTTGTCGAGGGCGACAAGGTGGTGGTCACCCTTCCGGGCGCCGTCCTGCCCGGTGACTTCCACATCTCGGCACGCAAGACCTACGGCCACCTGTCCGCGGGCATGATTGCCTCCGTCCGCGAACTGGGTATCGGCGAGGACCACGACGGCATCCTGGTGCTCTCCCGGATCGGCCTGGACCCCGAGATCGGGACCGACGCCATGGAGCTCCTGGGTCTCTACGACGAGGCCGCCGAAATCAACGTGACCCCGGACCGCGGCTATGCGTTCTCGCTCCGCGGGGTGGCCCGCGAATATGCCCACGCCACAGGCACGGAATTCACCGATCCCGCCTCCAAGGTCAGCGCTCCCGCTGTCCTCTCCGGCGGTTACGGCGTCAAGATCAACGACGACGCGCCCATCTACGGCAAGCCGGGCTGCGACCGCTTCGTGGCGCGTACCGTCCGCGGTGTGGACGCCACCAGGCCCACGCCGCCGTGGATGACCGCCAGGCTTAGGTTGGCCGGCATTCGGTCCATCTCCCTGCCGGTGGACATCTCGAACTACGTGATGCTCGAACTCGGCCAGCCGCTGCACTTCTACGACCAGGACAAGCTGTCCGGCGACATCGTGGTGCGGCGTGCGGTGTCGGGGGAGAAGCTGACCACCCTCGACGGCAAGGAGCGCTCGCTCGACCCCGAGGACCTGCTGATCACTGACGCTTCCGGCCCCATCGGCGTCGCCGGCGTCATGGGCGGGGCGTCCACCGAGGTCTCCGACACCACCACGGCTGTCCTGATCGAGGCAGCGCACTTCGAGGAAGTTTCCATTGCCCGCTCGCGCCGGCGCCACAAGCTCCCCTCCGAGGCCTCCAAGCGTTTCGAACGGGGCGTGGACTGGCAGGTCGCCAACATCGCGGCCCAGCGCGCCGTCGATCTCCTCGTGGAACTGGCCGGCGGGACGGCGGATGAGTCCGGCACCGACGTCGGCACCGCGCCCGATCCGGTGACCATCGCACTGCCCGGGGAATTCCCCGCCGCACGGATCGGCATCGACTTCACCGAAGAACAGATCGTCACGTCCCTTGAGGACCTAGGCGCTGTCCTCGAAAAGACCGACGCCGGCTGGACCGTCACGGCTCCGAGTTGGCGGAACGACCTGGAAACCAAGGAGGACCTCTCCGAGGAGGTGGCCCGCCTGGTGGGCTACGACCAGATCCCCGCGACCCTGCCGGTGGCACCTCCCGGCCGCGGCCTGACCCGCGTTCAGCAGCAGCGCCGCCGCCTGGTCCAGGCCCTGGCGGACGCCGGCCTGACCGAGGTCCTGGCCTACCCCTTCGTGTCGAAAGCCGCCAACGAGACGTTTGGCGTGGCCGAGGAGGGCGCACCCCGGACCGCGGTCAAGCTTGCCAACCCGATCAGCGAGGAACAGGGATACCTGCGCACGTCGGTGCTGCCGGGCCTGCTGGAGGTCGCCAAGCGCAACCATTCCCGCGGCTTCCGCGACCTCGCCGTCTTCGAGGCCGGCATGGTGTTCCTGCCCGGTGACTCGCTAGGTACGCCGTCCATTCCGCCGCTGGGCGTCAAGCCCTCCGATGAGGTGCTGGATGCGCTGTACGACGGCGTCCCAGACCAGCCGCTGCACGTCGCCGTGGTCCTGACCGGCCATGATTCGCCTGCCGCCGCCGGCCACGCCCCGCGGCTCTGGGACTGGGCGGACGCGGTGGACATCGCCCGCCTGGCCGGTGACGTCCTTGGTGTGGAGCTTGTGGTCACCCAGGGCCGTCACCAGGCCTTCCACCCGGGCCGCGCCGCGCAGCTTTCGCTGCGCTCCGGCGAGCTGGTGGGATACTGCGGTGAGCTGCACCCCAAGCTCCTGGCCGCGCACGACGTTCCGGCGCGGTCCGTCGCGCTGGAACTGAACGCGGATGCCCTCTTCGAGGCGGCGGCCGACGTCGTGGTGGCCCGCCACATCTCCACCTTCCCGGTGGCCACGCAGGACGTGGCGCTCGTGGTGCCGCAGGACGTCCCCGCCGACGACGTGCTGGCCGCGCTGCGTGAGGGCGCCGGCGAGCTGCTCGAGGACGTGGCCCTGTTCGACGTGTACGCGGGACAGGGGATCGAGGACGGCAAGAAGTCCCTCGCCTTCGGCCTGCGTTTCCGCGCCACGGACCGGACGCTGACCGCTGACGAGGCGTCGGAGGCGCGGGAGCACGCCGTCGCCGCGGCAGCCGAGCGGTTTGGTGCCGTCCAGCGGTAGCTGCGCAGCAAACTGAAAAGAAAAGACCACGCCTTCGGGCGTGGTCTTTTCTTTTTTGCCGGAAAACTAACGGCTGGAAACGAGTCAAGGCAGCGGCGGCAGGGCCTCTTCGTACAGCCACGGATGCAGCAGCGATTCCGAGTCCAATCCCGTGACGCGGTCGGCCGTCAGGATGAACTCGGGCGTGGACACGGAACTATGGGCCCTGCTCCGTGTCCATTCCTGCAGCAGCGCGAAGAAGGCGAGGTCGCCGCAGCGGCGGCGCAGGGCGTGCAGGGCCAGCGCGCCGCGCTTGTAGACCCTGTCGTCGAACATGAGTTCGGGGCCGGGATCACCCACCAGGATGTCCTGGGCACCGGCGTTGAGCCGCTGCCAGGCCGCACGCGCCCGCTCGTTGGTGGGCATCACGCCGGCCTCCTCGGACCAGATCCACTCCGCGTAGCAGGCGAATCCCTCGTGCAGCCAGATGTCGTTCCATGTGCCGAGCGTCAGCGAGTTGCCGAACCACTGGTGGGCCAGTTCATGGGCGATCAGGCGCTGCGACTCCCACCCGGTGTCCAGGTGGTTGGCGCCGAGGATGGACAGCGACTGGGCCTCAAGCGGGATTTCCAGCTCGTCGGCGGTGACCACCACGGTGTATTCCGCAAACGGATACGGGCCGAAGCGGCTGACGAATGTGCTCATCATGGCTTCCTGCCGGGCGAGCGCTGTCTCCGCCCGGGTGGCCAGCTGGGCCGGTGCCGCAACGAACTGGGGCACTCCGCCCGAGTCCGGCAGGCTCGCCAGCCCGTACCGGCCGATCTGGACCGTGGCCAGGTACGTCGCCATCGGTTCACGCTGCTCGTAGACCCAGGTCTGGCGGCTTGACCTTACGGCCTGCCCCACCAGGAGGCCGTTGCACACAGCCCGGTAGCCGGCGTCGGTGGTGACGGCTATCCGGTAGCTGGCTTTGTTCCGCGGGTGGTCGTTGCACGGGAACCAGGACGGCGCGCCGTTGGGCTGTCCGGCCACGAGGACGCCTTCGGTGAGTTCCTCCCAGCCCACCTCGCCCCAGAGCCCCCGCCGGGGCCGCGGGTTTCCGTCGTACCGGATGTCGAGGCTGAATTCGGACCCGGCTTCGAGGGGCTGCTCGCAGTGCACCACCAGCTGTTCCGCCCGTTGCGTGAACTTCCGCACGCGGGTGCCGTTGAGCTGCACCTTGAGGGCCCTGAGACCGGTCATATCAAGCACGACGGCGGCTGTGCGGCGCGCTGCCACGGCAGCCAGGACCGCGCGGCCGGTCAGCCGGTTGCTGGCCAGTTTGTAGTCCAGCTCCAGTTCGTAGTGGAGGACGCGGTAGGCGTCCGTTCCGTGGCCCGGGACGTAGGGATCGCCGGTGGCCGGCGCGCCGGCGGAGAGGACGGCGGCGGGGCCGGGCGATTCTCCGGTGCTCATTCTGAAAGTGCCTTTCAAGGTACGGGGTCTTCGTTTCGGGCGGTCCTGGTTTCAGGGTTTTCTATTTGAGACGCGGCGCGGGGACGCCGGGCCCGGTCCAGGGGCTCACCGGATTGCCCATCCAGTAGGTCCCGGCCGGAACTGTCTCGCCCCGCATCACCAGGGACGCCGGACCAACGGTCCCGCCCTTGCCAATCCTCGCCTGCGGCAGAATGACGCCGTGCGGGCCCATCGTCGCCCCGTCTTCGAGCGTAACAGCGTCGATGCTCATGACGCGGTCGTGGAAAAGGTGGGTCTGGACAACGCAGCCGCGGTTGACCGTGGAGCTGGCGCCGAGCGTCACCAGGTCCGCCTCGGGCAGCCAGTAACTTTCACACCAGGTGCCGCGGCCGATCCTGGCACCGAGGGCGCGCAGCCACCACACGAGGGCAGGTGTCCCGCTGGCCGACCGGGCGAACCATGGCGCAGTGACCATTTCGATGAAGGTGTCTACCACCTCGTTGCGCCAGATGAAGGAGCTCCACAGCGGGTGTTCGCCGGCCTTGATCCGGCCCACGAGCAGCCACTTGGCGGCCACCGAGGAGCCTGCCGCCACCCCGCCGGCGAGCAGCAGGACCACGCCCCCGAGTGCAGCGGCGGCCGCGTAGCCAAGGGAGGCTGCGATCCAGTCAAAGGCCAGCATCACGGCGAGGGCCAGGCCGACCGTGAGCGCCACCGGCACAAACCGGCACAGCTCCCAGAGGGTCCTGGCCACCTTGAGCCTCGCCGGCGGCTGGAAGGTGCGGGTGCTGTCCGATGCCACCGCGGTGCGCCGCAGCCGGACGGGCGGGCTGCCCAGCCAAGAGGAGCCGGACTTGGCCTTGCCGGGCGTGGCGGACAGGACCGCGACGAGGGAGTTCTTGGGCACGCTGCGCCCCGCCGCGGTCATGCCGGAGTTGCCCAGGAAGGAGCGCTTTCCGATTTTGGCCGGCGCAATCCTGATCCATCCTCCGCCGAGCTCGTACGGGGCCACCATGGTGTCGTCGGCCAGGAAGGCACCCTCACCCACCGTGGTCATGGACGGCAGCAGCAGGACCGTGGAGGCTTCCACATTCTTTCCCACCTTTGCCCCCAGGAGCCGCAGCCAGACTGGGGTGAACAGGCTCGCATAAATCGGGAACAGCAGGTCACGGGCCATGTCGAGCACCCGCTCCGTGGCCCACACCTGCCAGCCGACGCGGCTGCGGACCCGGTAGTAGCCCTCCTGCAGGCCGATTCCCAGCAGCCGGGTGGTGCCCAGGATCAGCAGCAAATTGATGAGGAACCATGTCAGGGCGGCGAGCGGCAGCGACGCCAGCACCTGCGGCCAGGCAGTGAGCAGCGACCCGCTGCCCCTGATGAACAGGTAGACCACCAGGGCAGCGGCCACCCCGGCCGCGTACGGAATCAGCGCGAGGACGGCGGACGCGGCTGCGAAGGCCGTGAACCAGAGTCTGCCAAGGAACGAACTGACCTGCTGCCCCTCCGGCCACTCGTGCCTGGCCTTTCCCCGGCGTTCTGCGGGGGACCCGGCCACCACCTGGCCCGACTTGACCTTTCCCAGGACCGCCGAGCCCGGTTCCACCTGGCCCCCGGCGCCGATGCTGGCACCGGGCATGAGGGTGCTGCGGGCCCCCACGGTGGCCTCCGCCCCGACGTGGACGTGTCCGATGCGGACGAGGTCGCCGTCGATCCACCACCCGGACAGGTCCACTTCGGGCTCGATGTTGCAGCCGCGGCCCAAGGTAAGGAAGCCCGTCACCGGGGGCAGCGAGTGCAAATGGACGTCGCGTCCCACCTTGGCGCCGAGGGCCCGTGCGTAGTAGGGCACCCACGGTGCACTGGCGAGGCTAATGGCGCCGGAGAGGTCCTGGATCTGTTCGGCCAGCCACAGGCGCAGGTGAACCTTGCCGGACCGCGGGTAGGTTCCGGGCTGCAGACTGCGCAGCAGGAGGCGGGCGGCGGCAACCGAGATGGCCATCCTTCCCGCCGGGCTCACAAAGACCAGCCAGGACGCGGCCACCCACCACCACGACACCGTGGGCGCGGCCGTGAACCCCGCAAACGCGAACAGGACGTTGTTGGCGGCCATCAGGTAAGTCAGCCAGCGCATGCCCGCCAGAATATGCAACGGGATGCCCATGAGGGTCTGGAAGACCTGTGACTTCAGTGCCGTGGGGCGGACGGGCCGTTCCGGGGCAGGGCCTCCGGAGACGCCGTCGGGCAGTGACTGGCGGGCCGCCTCGATCAAAGCTCCGATGCGCGGGGTGGCGTAAATGTCAGCGACGGTAATAGTGGGGTAGCGGAGCCGCAGGGCGGAGACGAGCTGGGCGGCTGCCAGCGAACCGCCGCCGTGCGCGAAGAAGTCCGCGTCGAGGCCGGCGACGCTGCTGCCCAGGACGGCCTCCCACTGGTCAGCGATCCACTGCGAATCCTCCGGCAGGTTCAGCGGTGCGGCATCCGCGTCCGCGGCGCCGGCACCCGGCAGGGGCCATGGGAGCGCGTGCCGGTCGACTTTCCCGCTGGTCTTGGTGGGCAGGGTCTCGACGACGGTCAGCATCGGGATGAGTGGCGCCGGCAGCGTGGCGGACAGCAGTTCACGGAACGCGGCAAGGTCCAAGGAAGGACGGTCCGGTGTGGGGTCTGTTCCGCCGGCATGAGCCAGGTAACCCACGAGGACCTGATTGCCGGCCGCCGTGGTGCGAACCGCGGCGGCGGCGCCTGCAATACCCGGAAGGGACTGCAGGGCGGCGTCGATCTCGCCCAGTTCGATCCGGCGTCCGCCGAGCTTGACCTGTTCGTCGGCGCGTCCCATAAAGATCAGGCCGGCGTTTTCGAAGCGGACCAGGTCGCCGGAGCGGTAGGCGCGTTCCCAGCCCAGCGAGGGCATGGGCGCATACTTCTCCGCGTCCTTCGCAGGATCGAGGTAGCGGGCCAGCCCGACGCCGCCGATGATGAGCTCGCCGACTTCGCCCTCGGTGACCGGGACGCCGTCCGGGCCCACCACGGCCAGGTCCCAGCCGTCCAGGGGGAGTCCGATCCTGACCGGACCGGTACCGCCCAGGGGTGCGGCACACGCCACGACCGTCGCCTCGGTGGGTCCGTAGGTGTTCCAGACCTCGCGGCCGTCCACGGCGAGGCGCTCGGCCAGCTCCGGCGGGCAGGCCTCACCGCCGAAGATCAGCAGGCGCACGTTCTCGAGGGCCTCGGCCGGCCACAGCGCCGCAAGCGTGGGGACCGTGGAGACCACGGTGATGCCGTGGCTGATCAGCCACGGGCCGAGGTCCATGCCGGTGCGGACCAGGGCCCGCGGGGCAGGCACCAGGCAGGCGCCATGGCGCCAGGCCAGCCACATCTCTTCACACGACGCGTCGAAGGCCACCGAAAGGCCGGCGAGGACGCGGTCCTGCCGCCCCACCGGCTCGGCCTGCAGGAAGATCCGGGCCTCCGCGTCCACAAACGCGGCCGCAGACCGGTGCCGCACGGCCACGCCCTTGGGTGTTCCGGTGGAGCCGGACGTGAAGATGACCCAGGCGTCGTCGTCGGGCGTAGCCGGGCGCGGGGCAGGGAAGGGGCGTGGATGCTTGTTGTCCGTGACGATCTCCCCGTTGGCGCGCAGGATGGCGGCCACCCGGGCCTCGCCGAACACCAGTTTGGTCCGTTCGTCAGGGTCGTCCGCATCCACCGGCACGTAGGCGCCGCCGATCAGCAGGATGGCAAGGATCGCGATGTAGAGCTCGTTGGTGCCCGACGGGATCCGGACCCCGATCTTGTCGCCCGCTCCGAGGCCTGCCTGGTGCAGCCGCCGGCCCTCGGCCTTGACCTCGGCGAGGAGCTGGGCGTAGCTCAGGGACCTGCGGCTATCGTCGAGCGCGGAAGCGTCGGGAAAGCGCGCGGCGGTGTCGGCCAGGACGTCCACCAGCGTCCGCTCCGGCGGGGTGGCAGCAGCGCCCGGGAATTGCGCTGCGTGCAGCATGGCCGCCGCCGGCGTGCCGGTGGCCGAGGGTGCTGTGGCGTCGATGGTTTGCGGAAGCGGCTCAGTCACGGCTGGATTCTTTCGCAGCAAGATGAACGGAAGGTGACATCGTTTCCCCTCTGTTCATCAGGGGCTGCCTTCTTAGGGGCCGGCGTTACAGACCGGCGTTACGGGACCAGCAGGACCTTGCCCGTGGTGCGCCGGCCCTCGAGGTCCTCGTGCGCCCGGCGGGCCTCGGCCAGCGGGTAGGTGGCGCCAACGCGGACGTTGAGGCTGCCGTCGGCCGCGGCGCCGAAGATTTCCGTGGAGCGCCAGAGCCGTTCCTGCGGGTTGCCGAGGAAGTGGGCCAGGGAAGGGCGCGTCAGGGTCAGCGAGCCGCCGGCATTGAGCCGCTGCGGGTCCACCGGCGGAACGGGTCCGGACGCCGCGCCGAAGAGTACGAGCGAACCGCGGGTGCGCAGGCTGGCCAGCGAGTCGTCGAACGTGTCCTTTCCCACGCCGTCGTACGCCACATTCACGCCGGCGCCGTGGGTCAGGTCCCGGACGGCGTCGAGGAAGCCGTCGTAGCGCAGCACCTCGTCGGCGCCGGCACCCCGGGCCAGGGATTCCTTCTCATCAGTGGAAACGGTGGTGATGACGCGGGCGCCGCGGGCTTTCAGGAGCTGGATCAGCAGCAGTCCCACCCCGCCGGCGCCGGCGTGGACCAGCACGTTGTGCCCGGGCTCAACGCGGAACGACGAGTTGATCAGGTAATGCGCCGTCATGCCCTGGAGGGGGAGCGCCGCGGCGGTGTGATCGTCCACGCCGTCCGGCACGGGCAGGGCCTTTGCGGAGTCCAGCACGATGTACCCGGCGTAGCACGCGGTTCCCTCGGCCGTGGCTACCCGGCTTCCCACCGTGTAGTCCTCCACGCCCGCGCCGACTTCCTCGACGACGCCGGCCGCTTCGGATCCGGGGGTGAAGGGGTAGGCCACCTTGTAGGTGCCGCTGCGCTGGTACGTATCAATGAAGTTGACGCCCGTTGCCGCTACCTTCACCAGCAGCTGGCCGGGTCCGGGGACAGGGCGGTCGATCTCCGTGAAGTCCAGGACCTCCGGTCCGCCCGGCTGCCGGGCGACGATGGCGTGCGTCATGGAATTTCTCCTTTTCCGGGCCGGGACCTCCGGCACCCTTCCTCAACTCATCCTAGGGACACGAGCGGTACAGGCGAAGTCGGGGCAGCCGGTCAGTATCGCCGGGAGACCGCAGCCATGGGGCATTCGAAGCGGCGTCCCGCCGCGAGTCCCACCTCATTGAGGTAACGGACAACGATCCCGAATGACGCGGCCAGCGTGGTCTCGGTAAGGGGAATGCCCTGTGCGTCGCAGTGCTGGCGCACAATCGCGGTTGCCTTATGCAGCTGGGGCCGGGCCATGTCCGGGAAGAGGTGATGCTCCACTTGGCGGTTCAGGCCGCCGAGCAGGATATCCATGTACCGGCCGCCGGAGATGTTGCGTGATGTGAGGACCTGGCGGGTAAGGAAGTCAACGCGGCTGTCTGCCGGAAGGACCGGCATGCCCTTGTGGTTGGGTGCAAAGGACGCACCCATGTAGAAGCCGAAAACAGCGAGCTGCACGCCGATGAAGGCGGCAGCCATGCCCAGCGGCAGGAAGGTGAAGGCCAGGGCGGGTAGGCTGCCGAGGCGGACAAGCAGGATGGGAAGCTCTACCCAGCGGTGCGTGACCTTGGCCCGGCGGAGGACGAACTTCACCGAATCGATCTGAAGCCCCAGGCCCACCAGGAACAGCAGCGGGAAGAAGAACCAGCCCTGCTTGCGGGTCAGGAAAGCGAACCTGCCCTGCCGGTCGGCCACCGCTTCAGTGTGGAAGGCGATGGGACCGGGGGCGATGTCCGGGTCCTTGGAGATCACGTTCGGGTGGTTGTGGTGCGCACCGTGCTTCTGCTCCCACCAGGAGTAGCTCATGCCGGCTACGGAGGTGGCCAGGATGCGGGCGGTCCAGTCGTTGGCCCGACGGGAGGCGAAAATCTGCCGGTGCCCGGCCTCATGGGCCAGGAAGCTCAGCTGGGTGCAGAGGATGCCCACCGCGGCAGCGATCAGGAGTTGGAACCAGCTGTCGCCGATCAGCGCGAAACCGAACCAGGCCGCGGTCATCAGGAGAACCAGGCTGGAAAACAGGGTGATGTAGAAACCCACACGGCGCTCGAGCAGCCCGGCTGCCTTGACGCTCTTAAGGAGTTCGGAATAGCTCTGCACAACGGCGTTTGGTTGCCGGACGCGCGTCTGCGGGCGCTCCGAAGTGGTGGTGGGGGTCATGGACGCGGCGCCTCGTAACTGTTACGGGCAACGCTGCAGCCGACATTCGGACCGCACGGTCAAGCTCACCCTTCTGCCAGCATACGCTGACGCTCCAAACCCCCGGGGCAGTGGGTTTACGGGCAGAATCCATCGCATGCATAAATATCGGGACCTATGCATAGTCTTGCTGTATAGTCGTGTTCATGACTATTTCTGTTGCCGTTTCCGGCGCCAGCGGCTACGCGGGCGGCGAAGTCCTCCGCCTCCTGGCCGGCCATCCGGATGTCACCATCGGGGCCATCACGGCACACAGCAACGCCGGTTCCAGACTAGGCGAACTGCAGCCGCATCTCCATGGCCTGGCCAGCAGGATTCTCGAGGACACCAGCGTGGAGAACCTGTCCGGGCACGACGTCGTGTTCCTGGCCCTCCCGCACGGTGCCTCTGCCGAGATCGCGGCCAAGCTCCCCGAGGGCACGGTGGTGATCGACGCCGGCGCGGACCACCGCCTGGAGGACGCCGCAGCCTGGGAAAAGTTTTACGGCTCGGACCACGCCGGGACGTGGCCGTACGGCCTGCCCGAGCTGCCGGGCCAGCGCGAAAAGCTCAAGGGCGCCAACCGGATCGCCGTGCCGGGCTGCTACCCGACGTCGGCGCTGCTCGCCCTCACACCCGGGTTCGCCGGCGGCCTGCTCGAGGGGAACGACGTCGTCATCGTCGCCGCCTCCGGCACCTCCGGGGCCGGCAAGGCGGCGAAGGTGAACCTCATCGGCGCCGAGGTCATGGGCTCCATGAGCCCCTATGGCGTGGGCGGCGGCCACCGTCACACGCCGGAGATCGAGCAGGGCCTGTCCAACGCCTCCGGCGAGCCGGTGACGGTTTCCTTCACGCCCACCCTGGCTCCCATGAGCCGCGGCATCCTCACCACCGCCACCGCGCGGGTCAAGCCCGGCGTCGGCGCCGAGGAACTGCGCCGTGCCTGGGCGGAGGCGTACGACGACGAGCCGTTCGTCCACCTGCTGCCGGAAGGCCAGTGGCCCACCACCAAGTCCGTGCAGGGCTCCAACCACGCCGCCATGCAGCTGGCCTTCGACGCGCACGTCGGGCGCGTCATTGTCACGTGCGCCATCGACAACCTGACCAAAGGCACCGCCGGTGGAGCGGTGCAGTCCATGAACATTGCCCTTGGCCTGCCGGAGACCGCCGGCCTCAACCTGCAGGGAGTTGCCCCGTGACCGTTACCGCCCCCAAGGGATTCCGTGCCTCCGGCGTCACGGCCGGCCTCAAGGCCTCAGGAAATCCGGATCTGGCCCTCGTGGTCAACGACGGACCGTCGAAGGCGGCGGCCGCCGTCTTCACCTCCAACCGGGTTGCCGCGGCGCCCGTCCACTGGTCCCGCCAGGTGGTCTCGGACGGCCGCGTCGACGCGGTGATCCTCAACTCCGGCGGCGCCAACGCGTGCACCGGGCCGCAGGGCTTCCAGAACACGCACACGACGGCGGAGAAGACCGCCGAGGCACTGGGCCTGTCCGCCACCGACGTGTTTGTGTGTTCCACCGGCCTGATCGGCGAGCAGTTGCCCATGGACAAGATCGTTCCGGGCATCGACTCCGCCGCAGCAGCCCTGCGCGCCGACGGGGGAGCCGAGGCCGCCACGGCCATCATGACCACCGACACGGTGCCCAAGCAGGCCGTCTTCACCGGCGCGGACGCCGAGGGAAATGAATACACCATCGGCGGCATCGCCAAGGGCGCCGGCATGCTGGCGCCCGGGCTTGCCACCATGCTGGTGGTGCTCACCACGGACGCCGACGTCCAGCCGGAAATGCTCGACCTCGTCCTCCGCGATGCCACGCGCGTCACCTTCGACCGTGCCGACTCCGACGGCTGCATGTCCACCAACGACACCGTCGTGCTGCTGGCCTCCGGCGCGTCCAAGGCCGTCCCGTCCGCGGAGACCTTCGGCGAGGGCCTCACCCAGGTCTGCGCCGATCTGGCCCGCAAGCTGATCGGCGACGCCGAGGGCGCCAGCCACGACATCGCGATCCGGACATTCAACGCCGCCACCGAGCGTGACGCCGAAACCGTCAGCCGCGCTGTGGCCCGCTCCAACCTCTTCAAGGCAGCCATCTTCGGCAAGGACCCCAACTGGGGCCGCGTGCTCTCCGCCGTGGGAACCACAGATGCCGCGTTCGAACCGGACCAGCTCAACGTGTCCATGAACGGCATCCAGATCTGCCAGAACGGCGGCATCGGCCAGGATCGCAAGCTGGTGGACCTGGAGCCGCGCGAAGTGCTCGTGGAGATCGACCTGCAGGCCGGCGAAGCGGAAGCTACCATCTGGACCAACGACCTCACGCACGACTACGTGCACGAGAACAGCGCCTACTCAAGCTAGATCCGCCGGCAACCCTGGAGAACCAGCCGCATGAACACCCAGACCCGCGAGTCAACGTCCATGAGTGATGCCCAAGACAAGGCAGGCACGCTCATCGAGGCCCTGCCGTGGATCCAGCGCTTCGCCGGAACCACCATGGTGATCAAGTACGGCGGCAACGCCATGGTCAACGACGAACTGCGCCGCGCCTTCGCCGAGGACGTCGTGTTCCTCCACCACGTGGGCATCCACCCCGTGGTGGTGCACGGCGGCGGCCCGCAGATCAACTCGATGCTGGGCAGGCTCGGCATCGAATCGGAGTTCAAGGGCGGCCTGCGTGTGACCACGCCCGAGGCGATGGACGTGGTGCGCATGGTCCTCACCGGCCAGGTGGGCCGTGAACTGGTGGGCCTGATCAACTCGCACGGGCCCTACGCCGTCGGCATGTCCGGTGAGGACGGCGGCCTCTTGCGCGCCGTCCGCACCGGCACCGTGGTTGACGGCGAGGAGGTGGACCTCGGGCTCGTGGGCGAGGTGGTCGGAGTTGACCCCGCCGGCATCGTGGACATTCTCGACGCCGGCCGGATCCCCGTAATCTCCACCGTCGCCCCGGAGATCACCGACGCCGGTGAGGGCGTGGCGGGCACCGCGCGTTTCCAGCCCACCGGCCAGGTCCTGAACGTCAACGCGGACACCGCGGCGGCGGCCGTGGCCTCCGCGCTGGGCGCCTCGAAGCTGGTCATCCTGACCGACGTCGAAGGCCTCTACGCCAACTGGCCGGACAGGTCCTCGCTCATTTCGTCCCTGACGGCCTCCGAGCTGCGGGACATGCTGCCCAGGCTCGAATCCGGCATGATTCCCAAGATGGCCGCCTGCCTCAAGGCGATCGACGAGGGCGTGGAGCGGGCGCACATCGTGGACGGCCGGCTGCCCCATTCAATGCTTCTTGAAACATTTACGACGGCGGGCATCGGCACCCAGGTTGTCCCGGACGAGGAGACGAACGGATGAACACTATGGAAAAGTCCTCGGTGACCGATCTGGTTGAAACCAGCGGCCATGCAGGTTCGGAGTGGCTGGCGCGCTACTCGTCGTCGCTCATGGGCGTCTTCGGCACGCCCCAGCGGGTGCTGGTCCGCGGTGCGGGCTGCCTCGTCTGGGACGCCGACGGCAAGGAGTACCTGGACCTGCTCGGCGGCATCGCCGTCAACGCGCTGGGCCACGCCCACCCGTTCGTGACCTCGGTGATCTCCAGCCAGCTGGCCACCCTGGGGCACGTCTCCAACTTCTTCACGAGCCCCACGCAGATCGCCCTGGCCGAAAAGCTGCTGGAACTCAGTGCAGCGCCGGCCGGCTCCAAGGTGTTCTTCACCAACTCCGGCACCGAAGCCAACGAGGCCGCCTTCAAGCTGGCCCGCCGGAACTCGGGTTCTCCCGGCGGGGAGGCCGGCGGCAAGCCCCGGACCCGGATCATCGCGCTCGAAGGCGCATTCCACGGCCGGACCATGGGCGCACTGGCGCTCACCGCCAAGGAGGCCTACCGCGCGCCCTTCGAGCCGATGCCCGGCGGCGTTGAGCACATCCCCTTCGGAGACATCGAGGCGCTGCGCAACGCCGTCGATGACACCGTGGCTGCCGTCTTCCTGGAGCCGATCCAGGGCGAGGCGGGCGTCCGGCCCCTTCCGGCCGGCTACCTGAAGGCAGCCCGCGAGTTCACCGCGGACGCCGGTGCCCTGCTGATCCTCGATGAGGTGCAGACCGGCATCGCGCGCACGGGCAAGTGGCTGGCCAGCGAGGACGCCGGGATCGTGCCGGACGCCATCACCCTGGCCAAGGGCCTAGGCGGCGGTTTCCCGATCGGCGCGCTCGTCACGTTCGGCGAGAAGACGTCGTCGCTGCTGTCCGCAGGGCAGCACGGCACCACGTTCGGCGGCAACCCTGTTGCCACCGCGGCGGCCCTGGCCACCCTGCACGCCATCGAAAGCCAGCACGTGCTGGACAACGTCCGCACGGTAGGTGGGCATGTCCGGCTGGCGCTGGCCGCCGTCGACGGTGTCACCGAGGTGCGCGGCGAGGGACTGCTGATCGGCTTCGACCTGGACGCCGACGTCGCCCCCGCCGCCGTGACCGCAGCCCTGGACGCCGGCTTCATCATCAACAGCCCCGGCCCGCGCACCATCCGGCTGGCGCCGCCGCTCATCCTGACCATCGAGCAGGCGGACCGTTTCCTGGCCGCCCTTCCGGCCATCCTGCAAACCGCAAAGGACGCACAGTGACTTCCACAGGCACCATCCGCCACTTCCTCAAGGACACGGACCTCAGCCCTGCCGAGCAGGCGGAGGTCCTGGAATTAGCGGGCCGCATGAAGGCTGCGCCGTACAGCGTCCAGCCGTTCGCCGCGGAAGGCAGCGGCCGCAAGACTGTGGCTGTCATCTTCGACAAGACCTCCACCCGGACCCGGGTCTCCTTTGCCACCGGCGTGGCGGACATGGGCGGCAACGCCCTGATCATCAACCCGGGCGAGGCGCAGATCGGCCACAAGGAATCCGTGGAGGACACCGCCAAGGTCCTCGAGCGCATGGTTTCCACCATCGTGTGGCGGACCGGCGCGCACTCAGGCCTCGTTGCCATGGCCGAAAACTCCAAAGTTCCGGTCATCAACGCCCTGTGCGACGACTACCACCCCTGCCAGCTGCTGGCTGACCTCCTGACCGTCAAGGAGCACAAGGGCGAACTCAAGGGCCTCACCATGGCGTACCTCGGTGACGCCGCCAACAACATGGCCAACTCCTACCTGCTGGCCGGCGTCACTGCCGGCATGCACGTCCGCATCGCCGGCCCCGAGGGGTACCTGCCTGAGGCCGGCATCGTGGCCGCCGCCCAGGAACGTGCCGCTGAGACGGGCGGATCCGTCCTCATCACGACGGACGCGGCGGAGGCACTCAAGGGGGCTGACGTCGTCGCCACCGATACTTGGGTCTCCATGGGCCAGGAAGCGGAAAAGGAATCGCGGATGAAGCTGTTCCGTGAATACTCCGTGGACGAGGCTGCGCTGGCGCAGGCGGCCGCTGACGCCGTGGTGCTGCACTGCCTCCCCGCCTACCGCGGCTACGAGATCTCCGCCGGCGTGATTGACGGCCCGCAGTCCATCGTGTGGGACGAGGCCGAGAACCGCCTGCATGCGCAAAAGGGGCTCATGGCCTGGCTCATGCACCAGTCCGGGCTGGCCGTCGTCGACGGGCTGCGGCCCCTGGCAGGGCAGGCGTAGTTGTCCGTCCCCGTTCCTTCCCCCGGCGCGAGCCCGGCCACCAAGACGGCCCGCCAGGCGCGGATCACCGCGATCCTGACCGGCGAGTCGGTGCGTTCGCAGGCCGAGCTCGCGGCGCTGCTCGCGGACGACGGCGTGCAGGTCACCCAGGCTACGCTGTCGCGTGACCTGGTGGAGCTTGGCGCCGTCCGCGTCCGCGGCAAGGAGGGCGTGCTTGTGTACGCCGTCCCGGGCGAAGGCGGGGAGCGGGCGGCCAAGAGCGGGGTGAGCCAGGAGATCCTCGACGCAAGGCTGGCCAGGCTCTGCGGCGAGCTGCTGGTCACTGCAGAGGCCTCCGCCAACCTCGTGGTGCTCAGGACGCCGCCGGGCGCGGCGAACTTCCTGGCCCTCGCCATCGACCATTCCGTGATGCCGGCGATCCTTGGCACGATCGCCGGGGACGACACCGTGCTGCTCGTGGCCCGGGACCCGCTGGGCGGGCCGGAACTGGCCGCGCGGTTCCTGCAGCTCGCCGAGGAAGCCGGAACGGGCCAGTAGCGTCCGGCCGAGTCCTTACTCGGCAAACAACAACAGTCAAACTGACAAAAAACAACAACTAAGGAGCATGTTCCGTGACTGAGCGTATTGTTCTGGCCTACTCAGGCGGCCTGGATACTTCCGTAGCCATCGGCTGGATCGGTGAAGCCACCGGCGCCGAGGTCATCGCCGTGGCGGTCGACGTCGGACAGGGCGGCGAATCGCTGGAGACCATCCGCCAGCGCGCCCTCGGCTGCGGCGCCGTCGAGGCCTACGTGGCTGACGCGTCTGACGAGTTCGCCAACGAATACTGCGTGCCCACGCTGAAGGCCAACGCCCTCTACCAGGGCCACTACCCGCTGGTCTCCGCCATCTCGCGTCCGGTGATCGTCAAGCACCTGGTCAAGGCCGCCCGCGAGTTTGGCGCCACCACCGTGGCGCACGGCTGCACCGGCAAGGGCAACGACCAGGTCCGCTTCGAGGTGGGCATCCAGACCCTCGGGCCTGACCTGAAATGCATCGCGCCCGTCCGCGACCTCGCCCTGACCCGCGACAAGGCCATCGCCTTCGCCGAGGAAAAGGGCCTGCCGATCGAGACCACCAAGAAGAACCCCTACTCGATCGACCAGAACGTCTGGGGACGCGCCGTCGAAACCGGCTACCTTGAGGACATCTGGAACGCCCCCACCAAGGACATCTACGACTACACCGCCACGCCGGAATTCCCGCCGGCACCGGATGAGGTCACCATCTCCTTTGAAGCCGGCGTTCCGGTGGCGATCGACGGCGTCAAAGTCACCCCGCTGCAGGCCATCAAGGAACTGAACCGCCGCGCCGGCGCCCAGGGCGTGGGCCGCATCGACGTCGTCGAGGACCGCCTCGTGGGCATCAAGTCCCGCGAAATCTACGAAGCCCCGGGTGCCATGGCGCTGATCACCGCGCACAAGCACCTCGAGGACATCACCATCGAGCGCGAACAGGCCCGCTTCAAGGCGACCGTTGGCCAGCGCTGGGCCGAACTCGTGTACGACGGCCAGTGGTTCTCCCCGCTGAAGCGCTCCCTGGACGCCTTCATCGAGGACACCCAGAAGTATGTCTCCGGCGACATCCGCATGGTGCTGCACGGCGGCCAGGCGATCGTCAACGGACGCCGCTCAGAGACCTCGCTGTACGACTTCGACCTCGCCACCTACGACACCGGCGACACGTTCGACCAGTCCATGGCGCGCGGCTTCATCGAGCTGTGGGGCATGTCCGCCAAGGTTGCGTCCGGCCGCGACATCCGCGTCGCAGGAAAGTAGCCCCTGTGGCTGAGCAGGAAACCACCAAGTCCGAGATGGGCCCACGAGCGCAGGGGTCCCCGGCCGAGCGCAGCGAGGTTGGGGCGCGCTCGGGGACCAACACTGGTGCACTCTGGGGCGGCCGGTTCGCCGGCGGCCCCGCCGACGCCCTGGCTGCGCTGAGCAAGTCCACGCACTTCGACTGGCGGCTGGCCCGCTACGACATCGCAGGGTCCAAGGCGCACGCCCGCGTGCTGCACAAGGCCGGGCTGCTGGATGCCGCCGAACTCGAAGGCATGCTCGCCGCCCTGGAGCAGCTGGACGCGGACGTCGCCTCCGGCGCCTACGTGCCGGCGGAATCCGATGAGGACGTGCACGGTTCGCTGGAGCGCGGCCTGATCGAGCGCGCCGGGACCCAGCTGGGCGGCAAGCTCCGGGCGGGGCGTTCGCGCAACGACCAGGTGGCCACGCTGGGCCGCATGTTCCTGCGTGACCACGCCCGGATCATCGCCCGCGGCGTGCTGGCCACCATCGACGCGCTGGTGGAGCAGGCCAAGGCACACCAGGGCGTGGCGATGCCGGGCCGCACCCACCTGCAGCACGCGCAGCCCGTCCTGCTCAGCCACCATCTGCTTGCCCACGCCTGGGCGCTGCTGCGCGACGTGCAGCGGCTTCAGGACTGGGATAAGCGCGCCGGCGTTTCGCCGTACGGTTCCGGTGCCCTCGCGGGCTCCTCGCTGGGCCTTGATCCCGAGGCCGTGGCCGCGGACCTGGGCTTCTTCTCCGCCGTCCACAACTCGATCGACGGCACCGCTTCCCGCGATGTCTTTGCCGAGTTCGGCTGGGTGGCCGCGATGATCGGCGTGGACCTGTCCCGGATCTCGGAGGAAGTCATCTTCTGGGCCACCAAGGAGTTCTCCTTCGTCACGCTGCACGATTCCTACTCCACGGGATCGTCCATCATGCCGCAGAAGAAGAACCCCGATGTGGCCGAGCTGGCCCGCGGCAAGGCCGGCCGCCTGATCGGCAACCTCACCGGCCTGCTGGCCACGCTGAAGGGACTGCCGCTCGCGTACAACCGCGACCTCCAGGAGGACAAGGAACCGGTGTTCGACGCCGCCGACACGCTGGAGCTGCTGCTGCCGGCAGTCTCGGGCATGATCGCCACGCTGAAGTTCAATGCCGACCGGATGGAATCGCTGGCCCCGCAGGGCTTTGCGCTGGCAACGGACATCGCCGAGTGGCTGGTCCGCCAGGGCGTGCCCTTCCGCGAGGCGCACGAACTGTCCGGTGCGGCCGTGAAGCAGGCCGAGAGCCGCGGCGTGGAGCTGTGGGACCTGACGGATGAGGAGTATGCCGCCATTTCGGAGCACCTCACCCCGGAGGTCCGCAGCGTCCTGAGCACCGAAGGTTCGCTCAACAGCCGCAACTCCCAGGGCGGCACGGCACCGGCCGCCGTCGAACGTCAGCTGGCTGTGCTGGAAGGCGAGCTCGACGCCGTCCGCGGGTACGCGGGATAGGACACTGCCCGCCCGTTTCTGCGCGAGATGGCATTTCGCGGCAATGTTTTTAGAAACTACTGCCGCGAAATGCCATCTCGCTGCGTTTAAAGGTTGGTTCCGGCCTCCATTAACGGGGTTGAACCCTCCGCTACGATTGCGGCATGACCGCGATCACACCTGACGCTTTGCTCGCCGAACTCCACAAAGCGGCCGACGCCGTGGCCTCCCTTGCGGCCAAGCTCACCGAGGAGGACGTCCCGGCTTCCTCCGCGCTTCCGGGCTGGACCCGCGGGCACGTCCTCGCGCACATCGCCGGCATCTCCAACGCGATGGCCCGGCAGCTCGAGTACGCCGCGCGCGGCGAAACGGTGGAACTGTACGACGGCGGTTATGACGGCCGCACGAAGGCCATCCAGATGAGCGCCGGGCATGCCCTGGAAGAGCACCGCGCGGACCTGGACGCGGCGCTGGAGCGGGCGCTGCGTGCCTTCGATTCGCTGGATCCCGTTCCCGATGCCGATGCCGACGCCGCTCACGATGCGCCCAGTGCTGACGGCTGGCGCGCACCCATCTCCTACCGTGGGGGAGTGGTCCTGGACGGCGGCTTCGCCCTCTGGCGGGAGCTCGTGATCCACACCTCAGACCTCAACACCGGCCGCGGCCCGGAAACGTGGAGCAAGCCGTTCTGCGAGCACCTGTTCGCCTTCCTCGCTGCACGCGTGCCCGAGGACCAGAAGCTGGTGCTGCAGCCGCTGGGTATGCCTCCCGTGACCGTCGGCACCGGCGGCCGTTCCACGGTCATCAGCGGCATGGTCACCGATATCGCCGCCTGGCTTGCCGGACGGGAACCTTCGCTTGGCAGCCTGCGTGCCTCGGCCGCTGCCGACGATGTGGACCTGCCGGAGCTGCTGCCGTGGCCTTCCGGGGTTCCGGCGAAATAGCTGAGGGTGCATTCCAGGCCGCGCAGATCAGGGCGCAGCAGCTCAAACTGCGGCGAGCCCCTGCTTTTCACGGGTCAGCAGGCTTTCCTTGATTCTCAGTCCCCAGCGGAAGCCGCCCATTGTGCCGTCCGTGCGGACCACCCGGTGGCACGGAACGAACAGCGCTGCCGCGTTGAAGGCGCAGGCGCTGGCGGCAGCCCGGACCGCCTTGGCGTTGCCGGACAGCTCCGCGTATTCGGTGTAGGTGACCGGTGCCCCCGGGCTGACGGTGCGGAGCACGTCCCAGGCATGGGCGCGGAACGGGCCCGATTTCTGCAGGACTGGCACGCTCATGGCGGGAGCCGGATCGCCCTCGTAGAAAGCCTCCACGGCAGCGGAAATCGGGCCGAGATGCTCCGCCGCTTCGTAGGCGTCAGGCAGCAGGTCCGGATGGATCTGGCCCGTGAGGTCCTGCGGGTCGGCAGTCCAGCCGGAGGCGAGCACCACGCCGTCGCGGGCGATGATCGTAAACGGCCCGTCCGGCGTGGTCATCGTGAGCAGCTGGGCTTTCATTGCACTGTCGCTTTCATCGGACTGTCGCTTTCGTTGTCTGCGCCCTGCGGGCGGTTGGGGTTGTGGGGAGACCGGTCTTGGGTTCAGCTGTCTTGCGGACAGCTGTTTTGGGCACCGCCGCTTTGGACCCAGCCGCGGCCGCCCGCCAGAGGTGCATGGTGGCGTACGAACGCCACGGGCTGACTTCACGGAAGTCCGACGACGGCGCGGCGCCCCTTTCAGGAGTGCCGGCGGTGTTCGGGCCCGCGCCGGTTTCCAGGGTCGCGCCGGTTTCCAGGGTCGCGCCGCCGGCCAGTGCACGGATTCCGTTGCGTACCGCGGCGTCGTTGGCGAGGAAGATGTCCGGCGCACCGATGACGCGCATGGCCACGTATCCCACCGTCCACGGGCCCACGCCGGGCAACGGGAGCAGCTTGGCGGAAAGGCTGGCCAGGTCGTCGCCGTAGCCAAGGTCCAGCCTGTTTCCGGCCAGTGCCGCGGCAACCGCCAGCAATGAGTCTATTCTGCGCTGCGGGCCGCGCAGCAGTTCCGCGCCCGCTTCTGCGATCTGTGCCGGTGACGGGAACAGCCTGGAAAGCCCGTCGCCCGCGGCCGCGCTGGGGCTGCCGGCCGCGGCCAGCTGCGTGAGGGCCGTGCGCGCGGCGGCCACCGTGATCTGCTGCCCGACCATGGCCCGGATCAGGAGTTCCTGTGGGTCCAGGGCACCCGGCAGGCGGATGCCGGGCGCTGCCGCGACGGACGCCGCTAGGCGTGGGTCGGCGCCAAGCGCCCCGTCGATGGCGACGGGGTCTGCGTCGAGGTCAAAAAGCCTGCGTACCCTGCTCAGCAGGGCCGGCAGATCCCTCAGGTCCACCGCGCCAATGGTGAGCACCAGCGGCCGCCGGTGCGGGCCGCCGTCGTACGCCAGCTTGCTACCCAACGCCGTGCCGCCAAACGCCGTGCCGCCCTCCAGGCTGCCGTTCCCCGCACCCGTGTATTCCACGCTGAACCGGGCGTCGCCGTGCGGAAGCCGCAGCGTCCGGGCATAGGACGTTGCGGTTCCGGCCTCGATCCCGGGAATGGCGCGGACGGCAAGGAAGCTGAACACACCGGGATCGAACGGCTCACGGTAGGGGAGGGCCAGCGTGAGTGAGGTGCTGGCGGGGGCGGACGGATGGTGCCTGGCGGTGCTGCGCAGTGCGGTCGGCGTCATGTCGAACACCTCGGCCACGGTCTCGTTGAACTGGCGGACGCTGCTGAAACCCGCGGCGAAGGCCACATCTGCGAGCTTCATCGTGGTGGACACCAGCAGCGTGCGCGCGGTCTGGGCCCTGCTGGCCCGGGCGAGGGACAGCGGGCCGGCGCCGAGTTCGTGGCTGAGGATCCGGTTCAGCTGCCGGGAAGAATAGCCCAAGCGTGCGGCGAGCCCCTCGACGCCGTCGCGGTTGATCACGCCGTCGTTGATCAGCCGCATGGCCCGGCCGGCAGTATCCGAACGGACGTTCCAGGCCGGTGTGCCCGGTACAGCCTCAGGCAGGCAGCGCTTGCACGCGCGGTAGCCGGCATCGTGTGCCGCGGCGGAGGTCTCGTAGAAGGTGACGTTCTCCGCCTTCGGCGTCCTCGCCGGGCACGAAGGCCGGCAGTAGATGCCCGTGGTCCGCACCGCGGTATAGAACTGCCCGTCGAAGCGGGTGTCCCGCGCATCGATGGCGCGGTAGCGCTGCCAGAAGTCCATGACTCCATCCTGCCAGCAGCAACGGTGCCCTGCTAGCGGAAATCGGACATTGCCGTACAGGTGGCTTCCCGGACATCAGGCCGGCAACAGACGCTTCGGTAAAGTCGGGGCATGACCACCAGCGGCCCTGTGCGGCAGTTCCTCTCCGGCGATGCCCGGGAAATCGCCCCGTTGCTGCTGGGTGCCGTCCTGACCCATGCCAGCGAGGACGGCTCCGTCGCCGTCAGGATCACTGAACTCGAGGCGTACATGGGACCGGTGGATTCCCTGCACCCGGACCCCGGCTCCCACACCTACCGCGGCCCCACCCGAAGGAACGCTCCCATGTTCGGTCCGGCCGGCCACCTCTACGTCTATTTCACCTATGGCATGCACTACTGCGCCAACATCGTCTGCGGCCCGGCCGGCCACGCCTCAGCTGTCCTGCTGCGCGCAGGGGAAATTGTTGAGGGCGGAGAGCTGGCCCTCGCGCGGCGGCCGGCGTCGAAATCCGCAAAGGACCTGGCCAGCGGTCCCGCCAGGCTTGCCACAGCGCTCGGGCTGACCACCGAGGACAGCGGGCGGGACGCACTGGGCCCTCCGTTTGGTCTTGTGCTGCCGCCGGCACCCGCCGCCCACGTCAGCGCGGGGCCCCGGGTCGGCGTCGCCGGGCACGGCGGCACACACGACTATCCGTGGCGGTTCTGGGTCACGGGTGACCCCACCGTGTCCCGCTACAAGGCTGCGAAGGCGCGCCCGCCGCGGGCGTAGGCTTGACGCGTGAATCACAGCGAACAAGCCCCTGCGCCCAGGTCCCGCCCCGTTGACGAACTCATTTCGGGACTCTGCGCCACGGTTCCGGACTACCCCAAGCCCGGCATCAGCTTCAAGGACCTGACCCCCGTCTTCGCCGACGGCCCCACGTTCCGCGCGGTGGTTGAGGCGCTCGTGGAACCGTTCAAGGGGCAGTTCGATGCAGTGGCAGGCGTCGAGGCCCGGGGCTTCCTGCTCGCCGCCGCCGCGGCCTATGCCACCGGCACCGGCGTGGTCACCGTGCGCAAGGCAGGCAAGCTGCCGCGAGCGGTGTACTCGGAGGACTACGCCTTGGAATACGGCACGGCCACGCTGGAACTTCACACCACGGATCTGGCGGCCGGCAGCCGGGTGTTGATCCTCGACGACGTCCTCGCCACAGGCGGCACCCTCGGGGCAGCAGCACGGCTGTTCGAACGCTGCGGTGTGCACGTGTCCGGAGTGGGCGTGGTGATGGAACTCGGCGAGCTGCGCGGCCGGTCCGCGCTTGCCGGGCACCGCGTGCGTTCCCTGCTGAGGCTCTGACCCCTTTCCCGCGTGGGCCGCCGTGACTCCGGCTTTCCGGGCCCTGACCGGCGGTCTTGTCGGTGAGCGCGCGGCCCGCCCCGTCAGATAACCTGCCTTATGCAGCTCAAGAGCCGCCACGCCAGCCGAAATGGTTATAGAATGGACGGTCTGTCTTTTGCGATAGGGGAACGATGCTCGACGCCGATTTGGCCCACGAACGGGACTACGTAGCCGGTCTGTACACGCGGCTTGATGAACTGCGCGCGGAAAAGCGCGCCCAGCTGGCGCAGGTGCGCCGCGCGGGAGCAATCGGCACCATGCAGAACGTTTCCGAACGCGACGCCTTCGCGGCCCTGTACGAGGACCGCCTCGCCCAGCTTGACGCCGTCGACGACCGCCTGGTGTTCGGCCGGCTGGACCTGGACTCCGGCGAGGCGCAGTACATCGGCCGCATCGGACTCACCACCGAGGACCTCGTCCGGCTCATGGTCGACTGGCGTGCGCCCGAGGCCGGCCACTTCTACCAGGCCACGGCATTTGACCGGCAGGGCGTGCGCCGGCGCCGGCACCTGATCCTGCAGGGCCGGGAGGTTAAGGCCATCGAGGACGACGTCCTGGATGCGGACATGCTTTCCGACGCCGACTCGCTGCAGGGCGAGGGCGCGCTGCTGGCCGCCCTGAACTCCAAGCGCACCGGCCGGATGTCGGACATCGTGGGCACCATCCAGTCCGAGCAGGACCGCATCATCCGGTCCTCCATCTCCGGTGCCCTCGTGGTCCAGGGTGGGCCGGGCACCGGAAAAACCGCCGTGGCACTGCACCGCGCCGCCTACCTGCTGTACACCCACCGCGACAGGCTCAAGTCCGCCGGCGTGCTGCTGGTGGGCCCGTCGTCGTCGTTCATGAAATACATCGAGCGCGTCCTGCCGTCGCTGGGGGAAACCGGCGTGGTCATGGCCAGCCTCGGCAGGCTCATGCCGGGCATCAACGCCGTGCCGGAGCAGGAAGCCGACGTTGCCGCCATCAAGGGCAGGCTGGACATGGCCGACGTCATCGCGAACGCCGTGGCCAACCGGCAGCGCGTTCCGGCGGAAAACCGGATCCTGGAAGTTGACGGCCGCAAGCTGACCCTCACGCCCCGGCAGGTCCGCCGTGCCCGTGAACGCGCCCGCTCCACCGGCAAGCCGCACAACGAGGCCCGCGTTACGTTCGTCAAGATCCTGCTCCGCGAGCTGACGGAGCAGATGACCGAGCTCGTCGAGGCCGGCAACATCGGCAACAACGCCGACCGCTCCTACCTCGCCGAGGACGTGCGGACGTCCCGTGACGTGCGCATCGCGCTGAACCTGTGCTGGATGCCGATGACCCCTGAGAAGCTCGTGAAAGAGCTCCTCAGCAAGCCCGCGCTCCTCGAAGCCTGCACCCCCGGCCTGACCGCCAGGGAACGCGAGCTCTTGCTGCGGGCCCCGGATGCGCCCTGGACCGAGGCCGACGTCCCCCTGCTCGACGAAGCAGCAGAGTTGCTCGGCGAACTGGATCCTGCTGCAGGCCGCGGCCTCGCCCAGCAGGAGCAGGACCGGGCCCGTGCGCTGGCCAACGCCCGGCAGACCCTGGTCAACATGGAGTCGGCCGGTGTTGATGTGCTGATGTCTGCCGAGGAACTCGTTGAACAGAACGAGGAACGCGAGGCCCGTCTGACGGCCGCCGAGCGTGCCACGAGCGACCGCACCTGGGCCTTCGGCCATATCGTCGTCGATGAGGCGCAGGAACTGTCGCCCATGCAGTGGCGGCTCCTGGTCCGCCGCTGCCCGCTCAAGTCCTTCACCATCGTGGGGGACATCGCCCAGACGAGTTCCGTGGCCGGCGCGAAGTCATGGCAGGGGGCCCTGGCCCCGATGTTCGGTGACCGCTGGCAGCTGGAGGAGCTCACGGTGAACTACCGAACGCCTTCACAGATCGCCGAAGCGGCGGCGCGCATGGCCAATGCCGCCGGCCTGGTGGTTTCCGCGCCGAAGGCCGTCCGCGAAGGCCGCTGGTCGCCGATCATCGACCGCGTAGAGCATTCGGGCATCGTGAGCCGGCTGGTGGAGGTTCTCCCCGAGGAGCTCCAGGCGCTCGACGGCGGTCTGCTCGCCGTGATTGCCGACGGCGACCTGCTGCGGGAAGCCACCGCGGCGCTGCGCGCGGAGTACGGTTCCCGGCTGGGCACCGGTGCCGGCAGCTATGAACAGGATGTGGTGGTCATCAGCCCGCGGGAGGCCAAGGGACTTGAATTCGACGGCGTCGTGGTCCTGGAACCAAGCGTCATGCTGAACCACGAGCACGGCAGGGTGGGCGATCTGTACGTCGCCATGACCCGCCCCACGCAGCGCCTTCGGCTGATCGCGGCCGCGGACGTTCCGGCGGGCATCGAGCGTTAATATTTCCAGGGCAGGCCGGCCGTTCGCGGCCCGGCCTGCCTTCGGCCCTTCACGAGGGTCAGGGTGCCGCTGATCCTGCTAACTTAGAAGGCGTGTCACAACTAAACGACCTCGAATCCCAGCAGAACGACCCCAGCTTCGCCAACATCTGGCAGGAGCTCAAATGGCGCGGACTTGTCCACGTGTCCACCGACGAAGTGGAACTGGAAAAGCTCCTCGCCGGGGAACCGGTCACGTATTACTGCGGATTCGACCCCACGGCGCCGAGCCTGCACCTGGGAAACCTGGTCCAGCTCCTGCTCATGAGGCGGCTCCAGCTCGCCGGCCACAAGCCCCTTGGCCTCGTGGGCGGCTCCACCGGGCTGATCGGTGATCCGCGTCCGACGGCGGAACGCACCTTGAACACGAAGGACACCGTTTCGGAGTGGGTCGGCTACCTGCAGGCCCAGGTCCGCCGCTTCCTCAGCTTTGACGGCCCCAACGCTGCCCGGATGGTCAACAACCTGGACTGGACCGCACCGCTGAGCGCGATCGACTTCCTCCGCGAGGTGGGCAAGCACTTCCGCGTGGGCACCATGCTGCGCAAGGACGCAGTGGCTTCACGCCTCAGCTCTGATGAAGGCATCAGCTACACGGAGTTCAGCTACCAGATCCTGCAGGGCATGGATTACCTCCAGCTCTACCGCGACTACGGCTGCATGCTGCAGACCGGCGGATCCGACCAGTGGGGCAACCTCACCAGCGGTACCGAACTGATCCGTAAAGTGGAGGGGAAGACGGTCCATGCACTGGGCACTCCGCTCATCACCAACGCTGACGGCACCAAGTTCGGCAAGAGCGAGGGCAATGCCATCTGGCTGGACTCGGCCATGGTCAGCCCCTACACCTTCTACCAGTTCTGGCTGAACACCGCCGATGCGGATGTTGTGGACCGGCTGAAGGTGTTCACCTTCCTGACCCGGGCCCAGATTGAAGAGGTGGCCGTGTCTGTCGCGGAGCGCCCGTTCGCCCGCGAAGGTCAGCGGAAGCTCGCCTACGAAGCGACCGCGCTGGTCCACGGTGCTGAAGCCACCGAAAAGGTCATTGCTGCTTCCGCGGCTGTTTTCGGCAACGGCGACCTGTCGGTGCTCGACGAGCAGACGCTTGCCGCTGCGACTGCAGAACTGCCGTCTGCTTCTGTGGACGGGACAGGCCTCGGCATCATCGATCTGCTGGTGGCCTCGGGGCTGTCGGACAGCAAGTCCGCGGCGCGCCGGGTCGTCGGCGAGGGTGGCGCCTACGTCAACAACGCCAAAGTCACGGATCCGGACGCGGTGATTTCCCCGTCCCAGCTGCTGCACGGCAAGTACCTGTTGCTGCGCCGGGGCAAGAAGAACCTGGCCACGGTGCAGGTGTCCGGCTCCTAGCACCGGAATGGACAAATTGCACGCTCCTCCGCAGCCGATTTGCACGGCCGCGGGGGAGCGTGTAATGTCTTCTGAGTCGCCGCCGCTGAGTGGTGACAGACCCCCTTCACTGAGAAGCAGTTCTTCAACTTCAAAGCATGAATGAAGAAAGGCTTCGATTAGTGCTGGGCGGATTCGTTCCACGAAGTGAATATCGGGTGAATAACCCGGATTTGCAAAGTGAAAATGAATGAAATAAGCTGGAAACATCGCAGCGAGGAAATGCGAAATACAAATTCCCGGTTATAAACCAGGATTTATTTTCGACAAGTATTCGAATGTGTCTGTTGTTTGAGAACTCAATAGTGTGCCAAGTTTGTTGATACCGGTTTTTTATTAAATTGGTTGAATTTGCCGGGCCTATCCGCTTCCGTGGTGTGGTCTGGTGTTTTTGGCTGGTTTCAAATTTTGTGCAGTCGGGTGTCCGC